>DAIESF010000018.1 GCA_027346425.1 Gemmatimonadota bacterium
CTCACGATCAGCCGGCAGATGCGGGTCATCGATTCGGTGAGTTGCGCCATCGCGTAGCGCGGGTCATCGCGCTTGAACCCCTGCTCCACCACCAGGTGCTCGGCGTAATGCGCCCAGCCGTCCTGGCCGCTCGACGGCTGCGGGAACGGATTCAGCCCGATCCAGATTCGCCTGATCTTCCCCGGCGTGCTGCGCATGAAAAGCGAGTGGACGAAGTGGCCGGGCATGGCCTCGTGCGCCGCCGTGATGGCCAGCGAGGGATAGTTGAAGCGCTCGAGCCACTTGTCCTGGCGCGCCTTGTCCCATCTCGCGTCGGCGTCGGTGACGTAGAAGATGGACTTGACCGGCGTGGGCTCCAGTGGCGGCGAGGCATGCATCGAGGCGAGCCCGATGTCGAAGGGCTTCGACGGCTCCACGATGACCCGTTCGTCGCTCGGCAGCTGCACGAGCCCCCGACTCATGACGAACTGCTGCAACTCGTCGACGACACGCCGCGTCGCGTCGACCAGCTCTCCACGCCTGGGATGGTCGGCCAGGACGGCACGCCAGACGTCCATCGCCGTCCGCGTGGAATCGATGGCTCGCGCCTTCTCCACGAAGAGGCGCTGCTCGAGGGCGAGCTCGCGCTCGGCGATCTCGAGGAGGCGATCCGACGGGATGTCGATCAATTCCTCGTCGCGGTAGCGTGCCTCCACGTACTCCCTCCCGCGGGCAACCTTCCCGTTGGCGCGGGGAAGGATCGTCGTCTCGTACTCGGCGATGAAGGCATCCAGCGCCTCGCGCGCCGCGCGCGCCTGGACCATCATCCCGTTCCACGCCTCGCCGCGCGGCCGGTCCAACGCGAGGGGGAGATCGGTGGCCAGCATCGCGCTTGCCCCCCGGAACATGGCGAGCCCGCGCTCGGCCAGGATGCGCGGTGGATGCTGCAGGTTCGCGCGCGCCGCATCGAGCAGCGAGGGAACGCCGCGCAACTTGTCGCGCACGCGCTCCATGCGGACCTGGGGGGGCGCGCTCTCCATGGTCATCAGGTTGTGCACGCCGTCGGCGATGGCCGAGGCGTAGATCATCGGGTTGCGCTGCCAGTTGTGCGCCACGTCGAGGTCGAGAATCCACCCCTCGATCACCCCCGCGAGGATGCGGTGGTCCACGCGCTCGTCAGGCGTCAGCGCGCCGGATGGAATGCGCTGCAGGCGCGCGCGCATGTCGCGGAACCATGCCAGCTGACGGGCGATGTTGTTGGCCGAGAAGTCTTCGAGCCGGTCGTCGTGCATGTGCAGCCCGTTGCCGGCGGCGATCGACGGATAGAACCCCGCCCACCCGTCGAGATACTCGTCCACCAGGGCGACGAATGCGCGCGACTCCGGCGACGACGTCCCGTAGGACCCGGTCGTCGTCGTGGCGCTCGTGGAGTCACCCGGGCCGGACGTCTGACTCCCCTCTCGCGACATGCCACACGCTCCCGCGAGCGGGGCCAGCGCGACCAGCGTCCCGGCCAGCAGCAATCGCTTCATCTAGAGTCCCCTGATGGCCACGGCCTCGATCGCTCGCGTGAAGGCATACCCTAAGACGAGAAGAAGAGAAGACGAGAAGACGAGAAGACGAGAAGACGAGAAGACGAGAAGACGAGAAGACGAGAAGACGAGAGTATGGTGCGGGGCGCTGATGGGTGCCATACTCGCGCGGCCGCGCCCGCGTATTTCCTGCCGACACCCTCTCACCGCCCTGGCCCACATGTCGCGCCTGAGCCGTCGTCGCTTGTTCTTGCTTTCAGGGTTGCTGCTCGTGGCTGGGAGACGGGGGGAGTCGCAGACGGCGCCATCGCCCTCAGGCCAGTCACTCTTCCTGGGGTATGCGCCATCCACCAGCGCTGTTCAACGCGCCGTTGAGGATCGCTTTCGCGCCGCGGTCGCGCCGGCGTCACTTTCCGCCCTGCACTGGCCCCTGACGCAACGCCCGCACCCATCCGGCTCGCCGGGGAGTGAGGCGGTCGTGTCGTACCTTCAGCGCACGCTGCAGTCCTTCGGGTTGGACGTCGAGGTGCACGAGTACCAGGCCTGGCTCTCGCATCCACGGAGCATTCGCGTCACGCTCACCGCTCCCACCGCCCGTGAGCTGTCGGTACGCGAGCCCGCCATCGCCGACGACCCGACTTCATCGAACTCCGAGCTTCGCGAGAGTTTCGTCGCCTATTCCGCATCCGGCGTGGCCGAGGGCGAGCTGGTGTACGTGAACTATGGACTCCCTGCCGATTACGAGGTGCTCGCGCAGCAGGGGGTGAGCGCGAAGGGGCGAATCGCTGTCGCGCGCTACGGGCGAAGCCACCGCGCCGTCAAGGTCTTCGCCGCGCAACAGGCCGGGGCGCGCGCCCTGATCCTCTACAGCGATCCCGCCGACGACGGCTTTGCCCGCGGTCCAGCGTGGCCGAACGGCTATTGGCGCGGCGAGGAGATGCCGCAGCGCGGCAATGCAAAGCTCAGCTGGTTCTTCCATGGCGACCCACTCACGCCCGGCGTCGCCGCCGTTGCTGGCGCCCCGCGCCTCGCCCCCGACAGCGCCCCCACGCTCCCGCGCATCCCGGTCGTCGCCCTCGCCTGGGGCGAGGCGCAACACCTGCTCTCGGCACTTGGGGGACCGACGGCCCCAGCGGCCTGGCGTGGGGCGCTCCCGTTCACGTATCACCTCGGCCCTGGTGCCTCCGCGCGCGTCGCGGTCTCGCTCGACGACGGGTTGCGCCCCATCAGGAACGTCGTCGCCCGTGTGCTTGGTGCTTCCATGCCCGACCGCATGGTGATGCTGGGCACGCACCACGACGCGTGGACCTTCGGTGGCGTCGACCCCGGCACCGGGACCGCCGCCCTCCTCGAGACGGCGCGCGTGCTGGGCCAGATGGCGAGCAGCGGCTGGCGCCCCGCGCGAACGATCGCCCTCGCCTTCTGGGACGCCGAGGAATACGGCTTGGTCGGCTCCTCCGAGTACGCCGAGCAGTGGCGCCGCCAGCTGCAGGAGCAACTGATCGTATACGTCAACACCGACATGTACATGCGGGGGCGCCTCGACGCCGGTGGCGTCCCTTCCCTGCGCGATTTCGTGGTCGACGTGGCGCGCTCGGTCCCCGACGACGCCGGGACCGTGTACGACGGCTGGCGCACCACGCAGTGGGAACGCATTCCAGCGGACCAACGCCCCGCGGCGGTCACCACCTTCATCCCTGACCTCAAGGCGTTAGGCAGCGGTGCCGATTTCGTCCCCTTTCAGGATCATCTAGGCGTTCCCACGCTCTCGGTGGAGATCATCGGCGCCAATGGCTACGGCTTCGGTACGTACCATAGCAGCTTCGATTCGCGCGCCTACGCCGAGCGCATCGCCGATCCCGGCTTCAACACGGGAGCGACCATGGCGCGCATCCTCGGCACCCTGGCGCTGCGCATGGCCGATGCCGACGTCCTCCCCTTCCGCTATTCGCACTACGCCGCGCGCCTCATCGCCGCGCTGCACATGGTCCCCGCATGGGCACACGATTCTGCGGGACGGAACGTCGTCGCCCTCGACCTCGCACCCCTCCAGTCGCGCGCCCAGCGCGTGCGGACGCTCGCCGATTCGCTCGAGCGCGCCATCGACACGCAACTTCGGACGGCGCCAATCGCCGCCACCACCGCGGCAAAGCTCAATGACCGTCTGGCGAGGCTCGAGCAGCAGCTCGCCGATGACGACGGCGCTCAGGACTCACGCTGGTACCGCCACGTATTCTACGGGTGGAACATCTACTCGCTCTACGATGGCCAGCCCTTCCCCGGGCTGGCCGAGCCCATCCGCCTGCGCGACCAGGAACGCGCCACTCACGAGCTTCAACGCATCGCCCGCGCCCTGGCCCGCATGGAATCCGAGCTGCAGACCGCAGTGGCAGAAATGAAGAGGTAGGGAGGAGGAAGCGCCCCTCGTCCTCTCGTAATCTCGTCTTCTCGTCCTCTCGTCCTCTCGTCTTCTCGTCTTCTCGTCTTCTCGATTATGCCGTCTCGATCCGCGCCGCTCTGTCGAGCCCCAACTCCTGCACCGCCATCTCACGCATCCGAAACTTCTGGATCTTTCCCGTGACTGTCATCGGGTAGCTGTCGACGAACTTCACGAAGCGCGGATGCTTGTACGATGAGATGCGCCCCTTGCAGTAGGCAATGATGTCTTCGGCGGTTGGGGTGCTGCCGGGGCGAGGGATGATCCAGGCCATGACTTCCTCGCCATAGCGCTCGCTCGGTATGCCGATCACCTGTGCATCCTGCACGGCGGGGTGCGTGTAGAGGAATTCCTCGATCTCGCGCGGGTAGATGTTCTCGCCGCCGCGGATGATCATGTCCTTGATGCGCCCCACGATGTTGACGTACCCCTCGTCGTCCATCGTGGCCAGGTCGCCGGTGTGCATCCACCCGGCCGCGTCGATCGCCGTCGCCGTCGCCGATTCGTCGCTCCAGTAGCCGAGCATGACCGAGTAACCGCGCGTGCACAGCTCCCCCTTCTCGCCGCGCGCCACGATCGCCCCCGTCTCGGGGTTGACGATCTTCACCTCCACGTGCGGATGCACCCGCCCCACCGTGCGCACCCGCTTGTCCAGCGGGTCGTCGGTCGCGCTCTGCGTCGACACGGGCGAGGTCTCCGTCATGCCGTAACAGATCGTGACTTCGGTCATGTGCATCTCCGACTGCACCCGCTTCATGACCTCCACCGGGCACGGCGAGCCGGCCATGATCCCGGTGCGCAGCGTGGACAGGTCGAAGGTGACGAAGTCTGGGAGCGCCAGCTCGGCGATGAACATGCTCGGGACGCCGTACAGCGCCGTACAGCGCTCGGCCTGCACCGTCTCCAGGGCGAGGGTGGGGTCGAAGGCCTCGCCGGGGATCACCATGCAGGCGCCGTGCGTGGTGCAGGCCAGGTTGCCGAGCACCATGCCGAAGCAGTGATAGAGCGGCACCGGGATACAGAGCCTGTCAGCCGGCGTGAGCTTCATCGCTTCGCCGATGAAGAAGCCGTTGTTCAGGATGTTGTGGTGCGTCAGCGTGGCGCCCTTGGGCGCGCCGGTGGTGCCGGAGGTAAACTGGATGTTGATCGGATCGTCGAATTGCAGCCGCGGCGCGAGCTCCGCCAACCGGGCGTGGTGTGACGGGGCGCCCATCGTCGCCACCTGCTCGAACGGGATGGTGCCGGGCGCCGGCGGGCCGCCGATCTGCACCACGATCTCCAGCGCCGGCAGCCGCGTCGCGGACAATCTTCCGGGCAGGGCGGTGGCGAGTTCTGGGGCCAGCGTGGCGAGCATGCCGACATAGTCGGAGGTCTTGAAGCGGGTCGCGGTGATCAGCGCCCGGCAGCCGACCTTGTTCAGCGCATAGTCGAGCTCGGCCAGCCGGTAGGCCGGGTTGATGTTGACCAGGATCAGCCCGGCGCGGGCGGTGGCGAACTGGGTGATCACCCACTCGGCGCAGTTGGGCGCCCAGATCCCCACCCGGTCGCCCGGATGCAGCCCGAGCGCGAGCAGCCCGGCGGCGAAGGCATCGGCCCGCGCGCCGAG
>DAIESF010000026.1 GCA_027346425.1 Gemmatimonadota bacterium
CCGCTTGTGCGCGAACTGCGACGGAATCGTCTCGCCATGCACGCGCGTCGCCTGGCCGGCGTAGTAGTGCACGAACCCCGCCGCATACTTCGCCTCGCCACGCGCCTCGGTGATCGGCTTCCCCATCTCGCGCGCCATCAATTCCCCCAGCCACGCCTCGTCGCGAAGGATCAGCTCGTTCCACCGCGCCAGCACGGCCGCGCGCTCGTAAGCGGTGGTGCGCCGCCATGTCTCGAACGCCGCCACGCTGGCGTGAATCGCCGTGAGGCCCTCACCCTCGCCGCAATCGGCGACCGTCGCCAGATGGTCGCCGGTGGCGGGGCTCCGCACGTCGAAGGTGCGCCCGGTCGCCGTCCACCGCCCGCCAATGAAGGCGTCGGTGATGATCCGCTGCGTTGCGCTGGTCATGTCGCTGTCCCCTGGATCATGGCGGCACTGTCGCGCGCCGCCTCCTGCATGAGGTGCCACAGTCGTTCGACGTGAACACGCTCGGTTGCCTCCGAGCCGATCGATACCCGCACCATCCATCGCCCATCGAGGATGGCCGGGGTGAGATACGCCTGGCCCGCGCGGTTGATGGCGTCGCACCACCGCTGGGTGTGCGCGTCGAGCGCCTCGCCCTCGAGCTCGGGCGGCGCATGGCGAACACACAGCGTCTGCAGCGGGACGGGCGCCAGCACGCTCCACCCCGGCGTGGCCCGCACCTGCGACGCCAGCCACTGCGCGTTGTCGATGTCGCGCCGCAATCTCGCCTGCAGCCCCTTCACCCCCTGCTCGCGCACCAGGAACCAGAGCTTGAGGGCGCGAAAGCGGCGCCCGAGCGGGAGTCCCCAGTCGCGATAGTTGCGCACCTGTTCATCCACCGACGAACGCAGGTAGCTGGGGTTGGTGGACATCACACGCACCAGGAGCTCGGGGTCGCGCACCAGATGAACAGAACAGTCGAAGGCGACGCCGAGCCACTTGTGCACGTTCACTACCACCGAGTCGGCCCCCTCGATCCCGTCCCACATCCAGCGGCACTCGGGAAGGATCATCGCCGAGCCTCCCATCGCCGCGTCGACGTGGACAAACAGTCCGTAGTGCCTCGCGACGTCGACGATCGCCCCAATGGGGTCGAGCGCGGTGGACGCGGTCGTCCCCGACGTGGCGACGACGGCGCACGGGGTGCGCCCCTCGGCGAGGTCGGCGGCGATCGCTACCTCGAGCGCGTCGGCGCGCATGGCGAAGGCGTCGTCGCACGCCACGTGCCGCACGTTGTCGCGCCCGAACCCCGCCATCAGTGCCCCCTTGTCCACGGAGCTGTGGGCGTGCGCCGATGAGTACACAACCAGGGGCGCCTCGACCTGCTGTAGCCCGCCGCGCCCTAACGAGAATCCGGTCGCCCGCTCGCGGGCGCAGATCAGCGCCAGCATCGTCGTCGTCGACGCGGTATCCTGGATGACTCCCTTCCACGCCGGCGAGAGCCCGACCATCTGGCGCAGCCAGTCGGTCACCACCTCTTCCACTTCGGTCAGTGCCGGCGACGATTGCCACGACAACCCAAGCACACCAAGCCCGGTGCTGAGCAGGTCGCCCAGCACCGAAGCGAGCGACGAGTTCGACGGGAAGTAGCCGTGGAAGTTGGGGTGCTGCCAGAGCGTGAGCCCGGGGACGACGACGCGATCGACATCGTGCATCATCGTGTCGAACGGCTCGCCCTCGTCGGGGGGAGCGGCGGGGAGGGCGTTGCGCACCTCGCCGGGGGCGGTGCGCGCCATCACGGGGAGCGAACCGTCATAGACGCGCGCGCGGTAGTCGGCGATCCAGTCGATGAGTTCGTGGCCGGCGGCGCGGAATTCTTCGGGAGTCATGACGCTCTGGCGCTCAGCGTTGCGGTGGTGAAACAAGATACGCCGCATCCCGGGGGGATGCGGCGCCATCGTCCGTCACCGTGCATCGGCGCTCGCGCCGCCGCGCGCTGGCCCCTCGCTACCCGATTGCGATCGTCCCCGCGGTGGCGTCGTACGTGGTCGGGTAGCTGCGCATGTTCGAGGCGGGCTGCCCTCCGATCCACATCCCCGTCCGGTTGAAGGTCGCCCCGTGCTGCGGGCACTGGAAGCCGCTGCTGGTCGTGGCCACGATCGCCCCTTGGTGCGGGCAGACGAGCGAGAGGGAAACGAAGCTGCTGGCCCCGGTGCGCACGATCGCCAGCCGCGCCCCATTCAGCGTCACGACCGCCACGCCGCCGACCGTGGCGAGGGCGGAGTAGTCGGCAAGCTTGATGCTGGCGCCGACCGAGCTGGGAGCCATCGATTCGCCGAGGCCGAAGCTCCCCCCGCATGCAGCGAGCGCAAGCGCCGCCGAGGCGAGCATGGTCTGCGTCAAGAAGCCGCGTCGGTCCAGGCGCGCCGCCTCGGCGCCGAGGGAGGCGATCCCTTCGCGCACATGCGCCGTGCGGCAGTCGCCGGTGCAAGGAGCTTCGGCACGGACCTTACGTGAGGTCAGGAAATCCGACATGACTGCTCTCCTCCGTTTGCTGACGAGCTGGCGTCAGGCGTTGTTGACCAGCGCCGTTCCGAGGACGAGGGTCGTGATCCAGAGGGCGACGCTCGACCATGCATTGAAGCGCATCCGGCGCCAGAGGGCGTCGAGGCGCGACGTGTCGCCCGCGCTGGCGCGATGCAGCGCCTGCTCGGTGCGCGTCATGATCACGCCATTGGCCAGCAGCAGGACGATGAAGCCGAACTTGATCCAGTACACCGGCGACGCGATGTACGTCTCGAGGTCGGCGGCCGTGAGCGCGAGTCCACTGACGAAGAGCGCGGCGAGCGCGATCAGCACCGGACGGTGCACATTGCCGATCTCGTCCAGCTGCCGGGCTCGCGCATCGCCGTCCCTGCCACCCACGCGCAGCGTCGCGCGATCGGCGGCGATGGCCAGCCCTCCACCGACGAGCAATGCCGTCAGGTGCACAGCCACCACGGCCGTCTGGAGGTTGGTCGAGTCGTCGTAGCGCTGCTTCCAGGGCGCCACGATGTCCACTACCTGCTGCAGGATGGTCACGCGCGTCTCTCCTCGTCGATTGAAATGATCAGTCCTTCCAGAACCACATGAGCCCAGTCCCAACCGTCGCCAATGCCATCGATTCCAAGGCAACGTTGCGATGGGTGAGGGCGTCGGCGTGCGAAGCACTGGCGCGACTGTCGAGCGCCCCGGTGGCGACGAAGCCGGCGTCGGAGGCGAGCATCAACAGGGTGTGCACCGTGCGTCGGGTGCGCCCGTTCGGGTCGTTGCGCCCCTCCCACCAGTTCCACCCGCCCGT
>DAIESF010000031.1 GCA_027346425.1 Gemmatimonadota bacterium
CGTCGAAGTCGGGGGGGCTCTTCGGACCGGCCAAGCTCTGGATGTACAATGTCGACGGCGGGAGCGGGGTCGCGCTCACCTCGCAGCCGCCGCCGCCGCCCGCGCTCAAGATGCTGGGCGCCGCCTTCGGAAAGGATCCGCGCTACCTGTGGTTTGGGGCGCGCATGGGCGACTGGCAGTACAACGCGTTAGGCCCCCAGTACCAGCTCTTCGTCTGGGACAAGGAAACCGGGCGCACGTCGCAGATGTCGACGCGCTTCGGCTCGGCCTTCCGGCCGGCGCTGTCGCCTGACGGGAAGTACCTCGTGTACGGGACGCGCTTCGAGACCAAGACGGGGCTCCGCATCCGCAATCTCGAGACGCAGCAAGAGGAGTGGCTCGCCTATCCGGTGCAGCGCGACGAGACCGAGTCGCGCGCCCCGATGGACGCATACCCGGGCTACTCGTTCACCCCGGACTCCAAGGCGGTCGTCGTCTCGTACGGTGGGGAGATCTGGCGCGTCCCGGTCGACAAGTCGGCTCCCGCGAAGATCCCGTTCGAGGCCGAGGTCAAGCTGGAAATGGGGCCCGAGGTGAAGTTCTCGTGGCGCGTGGATACGGCGACGTCGTTCACCGCCAAGCAGGTGCGTGACATCGCCCCCTCGCCCGACGGAAAGAAGCTCGCCTTCTCGGCGCTCGACCGCATCTACGTGATGGACCTACCGAGTGGGACGCCGCAGCGCGTGAGCAAGGCGAGCGTCGGAGAGTTCGGCCCGGTCTGGTCGCCGGACTCCAAGTCGCTCGCCTGGGTGACGTGGAACGACGCGCAGGGTGGTGGCATCGTGCGCGGGACCTGGGATGCCAAGAAGGGATGGAGCACGCAGCCGCTGACGTCGGGGGCGCTCTTCGGTGACCTGGCCTGGTCGCCGGCGGGCGATCGGATCGTCGCCGTGCGGGCCGCTTCCCGTGAGATGCAAGAAGCCGGGGCGGCCTTCTTCGGGCCGGCGGCCGCCGACTTCGTGTGGGTGCCGGCAACCGGTGGCGCGCCGACGGTCATCATGCCGACCGGTGGCATCGGGAACCCGCACTTCACTTCGAATCCCGACCGGATCTTCGCCTACGGTGGGCGTGACGGTCTCGTCTCGTTCCGGTGGGACGGGACGGACATGAAGACGCACCTGCGGGTGACGGGACCGATGGCGAACGCGGGCGGCACGCCGATGACGCTCGACGCCGGGTTGGACCAGAAGGTGGCGCAGCAGTGGATCGGGGGACGCGCCTCGCACCCGGCGGTCGCCGGAGCGCAGCCGTCGCACCTGGGTGACGACGACGCCGAGCCTAACCCGCCGCAGCCTCCAGCGGCCGGGCTCGTGCTGATGGCGCCGTCGGGCGACCGGGCGCTGGCGATGGTCGGGATGGATTTCTATCTGGTGACCGTTCCGCAGGTGGGGGCGACCGCGCCAACGGTGTCGGTGGCCGCGCCGGCCGCGGCGCCCGTCCCGGTGAAGAAGCTCAACGAGATCGGCGGCGAGTTCCCGGCGTGGAGCGCCGACGGCCGGAAGGTGATGTGGGCGTTAGGCAATGCCGTGTGGACCCACGACATCGACCGGGCGAAGGTGGTGGACGATTCGCTCAAGGCCGACGCCAAGGTAAAGGCGCGTCTTCGCGCCGACACGACCAAGAAGGACAGCATCGCCCGCGCCGATTCGATCGCCAAGGCCGACACCAGCAAGAAGGAGAAGCCGGGGTACAAGCCGGTGGAGACGCGCATCGCCGTGGCGGCGACGCGCGACACGCCGCGTGGCGTCGCCGTCTTCCGGGGCGCGCGGGCGATCACGATGAAGGGGAAGGAGATCATCGAGAACGCCGACATCGTGGTGCGCGACAACCGCATCGTGGCAATCGGCGCGCGCGGGAGTGTGGAGATCCCGGCGGATGCCAAGGTCTTCGACGTCACGGGGAAGACGATCATCCCCGGCTACGTGGATACGCACTACCATCCGCAGTGGCTTACCCCGCAGATCCACAACACGCAGACGTGGCAGTACCTGGCCACGCTGGCCTACGGCACGACCACGACGCGCGACCCGCAGACGGCGACGACCGACTTCCTGACGTACGGCGACCGCGTGGCGATGGGTGACATGATCGGGCCGCGGATCTACACCACCGGCCCCGGGGTCTTCTCGCAGGAGCCGGTGCGCGACCTCGAGCATGCGAAGCAGATCCTCTCGCGCTACGCGAAGTACTACGACACCAAGACGCTCAAGATGTACATGAGCGGCAACCGCCAGCAGCGGCAATGGATCATCATGGGGGCCAAGGAGCTCGGGATCATGCCCACCACCGAGGGGGGGCTGGACGAGAAGCTCAACATGACGCACGGGATCGACGGCTACCCGGGAATCGAGCACACGCTCCCGATCACGCCGAAGTACGACGACGTGTTCGAGTGGTACAAGGGGACGAAGGTGTTCAACTCGCCGACCCTCATCGTCGAGTACGGCGGTCCGTTCGGTGAAGGGTGGTTCTACCAGTCCGAGGACCTGCTTGGCGACGCCAAGCTGCGCCACTTCACCCACCCGGTGGACTTCGACACCAAGGTCCGTCGCCGTGGGGCTGGCAACGCCCCTGGCCCTGCCGGCTTCGCGGTCAAGGAGGAGTACGCGATGTGGCAGCACGCCCAGGACGTGGCCAAGACGGTGGCGGCCGGCGGGAACATCGGCGTGGGGTCGCACGGCCAGCTGCAAGGACTGGGGATGCACTGGGAGATCTGGCTGCTGCAGAGCGGCGGGCTCTCGCAGCACGATGCGCTCCGCTCGGCCACGATCGTGGGCGCCGAAGCCATCGGGCTGGCGCAGGATGTCGGGTCGCTGGAGGTAGGGAAGCTGGCCGATCTCCAGGTCCTCGATCGCAATCCGCTCGTCGACATGCGCAATACCAACAGCATCGCGATGGTCATGGTCAACGGGCGCCTCTTCGACGGCAACACGCTCGATGAGGTCTATCCGCGGCAGCACAAGCTGGCGCAGCAGCCGTGGGAGTATGCGACACCGAGGGCGAGCGCGGGGATCATGAAGTAACCGAAGACGAGAGGCCGACACGACGAGGGGGCGAGTGCTTCGGCGCCGGGTAACCGGCGCGGGGGGCTCGCCTCCTTGGCTTTTCGTCACTAGATTCTTCGCCCGTGGGGCGCGGTATACGCGCCCCACGGGCGTTTTCCCCAGCTGCGAGGCATCCGTGAAGCTGTTCCTGGCGTTCCGTCATTCCTTCCCACTCCCGCCAGGAGCATTGCATGTCACGTCCTCACCTCGCCTTTCTCACAGCTGATCGCCTCTCCTACAACCTGCCGGACGGTCGCCCCCTACTTGACGGGGTGAGCCTGGGCGTTGCCGACGAGCGCACGGGACTCGTCGGCGCCAATGGGAGCGGAAAAAGCACGCTCCTCAGGCTCCTTGCCGGTGCCATCGAGCCGACGCGCGGCACGCTGGTGCGACGGGGGACGATCGGTTACCTCCCCCAGGCGATTGCCCCGCGTCGCGACGCGACGGTCGGCGAGCAGCTCGGCATTGCCGATGCGCTCGGCGCGCTCGATCGCCTCCTCGGCGGGGCTGGAAGCGCCGCCGATGTCGAGCGCGTGGGCGACGCGTGGGACCTGCGTGAGCGGGCGCACGAGGCGCTCGCCCGGGTCGGGCTCGGAGGGCTCCCCCTGTCGCGAACGTTAGGCAGCATGAGCGGGGGGGAGGGGACGCGCCTTGCCCTTGCGGCGATCCTCCTGCGCGATCCCGACGTGCTCTTGCTCGACGAACCGTCGAACCACCTCGATGCTGCGGCGCGCTCGGCGCTGCACGACGTGATCGAGCGCTGGCCGCGCGGGCTCGTGATCGCCAGTCACGATCGCGCCCTGCTCGCTCGCATGGACCGGATCGTCGAACTCTCCTCGCTCGGTGCGCGGCACTACGGCGGGGGATATGACGCCTATCGCGCGCAACGCGATGAGGAGGTGGAGGCTGCGCGGCGCGCGCTCTCGGCGGCCCGCGTTGCCGTGAAGCGGACGGAAATGGCGGTGCGCGAGGTGCAGGAGCGCAAGGCGCGCCAGGATGCGCGCGGGAAGCGCTCGCGTGACGACGGCTCGCAACCGAAGCTCGTGCTCAACGCGAAGCGTGAGCGGAGCCAAGGGACGTCGCGACGGCTCGCGGCGGAAGGGGCGCGGCTCCTCGATGACGGGAAGCGGCGCCTGGGCGAGGCACGGTCGCGGGTCGAGGAGCGCGCGACCCCTGCCTTTGTCATCCCGGCGATAGGGTTGCACGCGCGCCGGCGAGTGGTAGAGGTGCGGGGGGCCTCGGTCACCCCCCGTGGCGCCGACCGCCCGGTCGTGCGCGATTGCGACCTCTCGGTCATGGGCCCCGAGCGCATCGCCATCACCGGGGCGAATGGCGCCGGCAAGAGCACGATCCTCAGGCTCCTCGCCGGGCGCCTTGCGCCTGACGAAGGTGAGGTGACGCACGGGGTCGCCACCGCCGACATCGCCCTGCTCGATCAACACGTGGAGTGGCCCCTCCCCGACGGGTCGCTACTCGAGAACTTCCTCGCGCGAAGTCCGGAATCGACCCCGGCGCACGCGCGAGAGGCACTGGCCGCCTTCCTATTCCGAGGTGACGCGCCACTGCAACGGGTGTCCACGCTCAGCGGGGGCGAGGCGCTCCGCGGCGCCCTGGCCATGCTCCTGCACGCGGCTCGCCCGCCGCTCTTCCTCCTCCTCGACGAGCCGACGAACCACCTCGATCTGGACGGGACGGAAGCGGTGGAGCGTGCGCTGCTGGCGTGGGACGGCGCGCTTGTCGTCGTGTCGCACGACGACGTGTTCCTCTCCGCCATTCGGGTCACGCGGCGGCTGGCGCTCCTCGCCGAGCCGTCGCCAGGGGCGACGCTGTTCGTCGTCTCCCCTTCAGCTCCCTCCGGCGTCGCCCACGCGCACGTTGCCGGAGAAGCGGGCGCCGATCGCCAGCCAGGCCAGCAGGAGAATTGCGCTGGCGATACTCGTCCCGACCTTCACGACTGATGACGCGGAGCTCGTCGACAGGAACCCCTCGACCGTTCCTGCGACGAGGAGGAGCACCATGGACGTCCCCACCAGTCGCATGCTGATGCGTGCGTTGAGGACCAGCGCGTCGCGACGTGAATACGGTCCCGGACGAATGACTGCGAGCCCGAGCAGGAAACCGGCAGCACCGGCGCACCAGATGGCGAACAGCTCGAGCACGCCATGTCCGGCGACGAAGGTCCAGAGGTAGGCGAGGAGCCCGCTGTTGTGAAAGTGCGCCGAGGCGGCACCCATGAGGAGGCCGTTGAAGGCAAGCGAGAGGAGGGAGCCGACGCCGAGGGCGATCCCTCCGGCGAAGCAGGCGAAGGCAACCGCGAGGTTGTTGGTGATGATGAATGACGCTGCGGTCGCTCGCTGCGCCCCCGCCGTCGCTGCGTATCCACGCCCTTCCGCCAGCTCGCTCCGCCCCGCTTCGGCCCGCTCGAGGAGGACGGCGGGAAGGACCTGTTCGGCGAGCGCCGGGCGCTCGCGCAGGGCGGCGTAGGCGCCTAACGCCGGGACGGTGAAGGACAGGGCGGCGAGCAGCACCACCCGCCAGGCGCCCACCACGGCGGCTGGAAACTCGAGGGAGACAAACCGTCCGATGCGCCCCCAGGTCTTGCGGTCGTCCCGGTACAGGAGGTTGTGACCGGCGGCGACGAGACGCTCGAGGCGCAGCCGCACGCGAGGATCGGCCCCGTACGTCCGGGCACGGGCGAGGTCGGCAGCGACTTCGCGATAGCGGGCGGCGAAGTCAGGAAGTTCCTCGGCCGAGAGGGCGTCGAGTCCGCGACGACTGGCGCGAGCGGCCATGGCATTGAACTCGTCCCAGCGCCCCCCCTTTCGCGCGACCAGTCGCTCCATGACCACCGAACGGCGCTGCGGGCTCCCGTCCGGGGAGGCGCCGGTGCTGCCGCGCCCGCCGAAGCGTCCACGCCGGCGGCTCGTCTCGTCGCGCCAGGCGTCGAGCAGGAAGGCGACGGGATCGGCTCCATGCGTGGGAAGACGATCGGCGATCCGCGAGGCCAGCTGCTGGGCGAGGCGGAGGCGGACGTCGTCGGGGAGCTGGGCGCCCCGCTCCCCGAACTCGCGAACGACGCGGAACTCCTCGTCGGTGAGTCGCGGTGCCCCGGTGATGGTGTCGGCCGGTGGCAGCGCCAGGTCGGGGAGGGGGGACTCGTGCGGCTGGTCGCGCACCACCACCGTCCCTGCCACCAGGTCGCCGAGGCGCTTTCCGCGCGGGTGGAAGGCGACTAGGAGGGCGCCTAACAAGTAGGGCGGGGGGAGGAAGTCGGCGATGCGGATGAGGTTTCGGGCGGCCGCTTCGCGCAGCGTCACGGGGTGGCCGGTGTCGCGGATGACGCGAATCCCCATCCAGCGCTTGCCCGGAGTCTGGCCGTCGCGAAACCCCTCGAAGAGGGCGAAGTAGCCCCACAACACGGCGAACAGTCCGAGCCCGGTCAGGGGGAGGATCGCCGCCCCGACGCTCGGCGCGGCGAACGAGGCGAGATAGAGGAGCGCGCCCATCAGCGCAACGACGATGAGGGTGTCGGCGAAGGCGGCGAGCGCTCGACTCCCGAGCCCGGCAATCTCGTAGTCGATGACGACGTGCTCCGGCGTCTCGATCTCGAGGTGCTGGCGGAAGTCAGCGGATCTCCCCATGCGGCTCGTCTCTGTCCAGGATGTCCGGATCGCTGGCTCGTCGGTGATCGTTGCCCTCGCGGCGCCATTGTCCTGAAGGGAACAGGGCGCGCTCGCCAGCGGCACCTGCAACATATGGTCGAACGAGGTGCTTCCAAAGACGGCGCGCGTGCGTGAGAATACGAGACTATCGGAAACCCGGACCGTCCCGCGGAGAGATCGAATGCTCGTCCCAGTGCTCCGGCCGTTGTCGCTCGGAGAAGTGCTCGACACGTCGTTCGGGATCTACCGTCGCCTCTTTGCGCCGCTCCTGGTCATCTCGGTGGTCACCCAGGCCATTCCGCTTTCACTCGGTGTCTTCGTGGAGGCGGCGGGGGGGATGGTGCAGCAGCCGGCCCTGGCGATGCTCGGTTACGGCCTGGCGATCGTCTTTGGTGCCGTGGGGACCGCCGCCTCGACCTTCCTGGTTGCCGAGACGTATCTCGGGGGGAGCCTAACGACGCAGGACGCCGTGCTCCGCTCCACCCCGTTCCTTGGGCGCCTCATCGGGACGTCGCTCCTCGTGTCACTCGTGGCCGGGATGGGTCTCGTCCTCTTCATCCTCCCGGGGGTGATCCTCCTCAGCGGCCTCTTCATCAGCCCTGCGGCGCTCGTCCTCGAGGATATTCCCGGCGCGACGGCGGCGATGTCGCGCAGCTGGTCGCTCTCGAAGGGCTTTCGCCCCAAGATCTTCGGAGCACTGTCCGCGGTTCTCCTCCTCCTGATCCTTCCGGGGATTGCCATCGGTATCTTCACCGTGGCGGCGTCCGACGCGTCGGCTGCCGAGGCCACGCTCTCGGTGGGGGCGATGATCGCGCAGTCGGCGCTGCAGATCCTGGTCTACCCGCTGATCTACGTGCTCACCACGGTCCTGTATTACGACCTCCGCGTGCGAAAGGAGGGGTTCGACCTCGAGATGCTTGCCACGTCGCTGCAGCAGGGGTGACGGTGCAGACGGTGACGGCCGCAGGACGGGCCGACTCGCTGCGCGCCGCTCTGGATTCGGTCTTCGCGATGCCGGCGTATCGCTGGGAGACGCGCGAGGATCCCTTCGGTGCGTTGCGACGGCTCTGGCTGGCCACGGGGGAGTACCTGGCGCACCTTCGTGCGCAGAACCCGGTCGCGTTCCGCATGCTGACGTGGCTCCTCATGGCCATCCTTGTCGTCATCATCGCCCACGCGGTGTGGGTGGCGGTGCGCACCGTGCGCGGGGGAAGTCGCCGGGTGCAATCGGTCGCCCCTTATGCGATCCCCGCGTCGCGCGATGCGGCGTGGTATGGGCGGGAGTCGGCGCGACTGGCACAGGAGGGCGCGTTCGCCGCGGCGATGCAGGCGGATTTCCTTCGCCTCATCCTCGAGCTCGACGCGCGGCGGCTGGTCGCCTTCCACCCGAGCAAGACACCGAGCGAGTACGCGCGCGACGCGACGCTCAGCGACGACGGGCGTCGCGCCCTGCACGCGCTGGTGCGCGCCATGTACGCCCACGCCTTTGCCCACGTCCCGTGCGATCGCGCCACCTTCGAGGCGTGGCGCGCGCAGGCCGATGCCGACCGGTATGCGAGCGCGCACTGAACTCGCGGTCGCCGGCGGCGCGCTGGCGATACTCCTCGTGCTCGCCTTTGCCACTGGGCGTGGCGTGCGAGGCACCGACGACCCGGATCCCCGCGCCTCCTCGTTCGTCTCCGGGCGAGAGGGGGTGCGCGGGCTGGCAGATGCTGCTGAACGTTTGGGGATTGAGGTGGTGCGCTGGCGTGAACGCCCGCAGGGGCTGGCGCAGCGCGTGGGCGATGGGGTGACGACCACCGTGGCGGTGCTGGCCCCGGTGCGCGCCATCACCACGGCCGAGCGCCGAGCGCTCGTCCGCCTCGTGACCGACACCGCCGGCGCCGATCTCGTCATTGCCGGTCATGGCGCTGGACGCGTGATGGAGTGTTTCGGCTATCGCGCGCGGGAGACGATCGTCGACTCCTCGCGCGTGGTCGCGCCCGATCCCATCGGCGGACGCGCCGGGGCGTGGACGCATGGTTACATCGTGCCGCGCCGCGACGCGGTCGCCGCGCGCCGCCGCAGCCAGGGCGCGGCCCAAGGCGCCACGGAGGAGAATGTCGAGGACGCGGCGGGCAGTTGTCCCCCGGCCGTCGTCCTTACCACCGACACCCTGCTGCGCACCGCGGACGGCGATGTGGCGGTGTTGCGGCTGACGGTAGCCCCCCGCCGTCGCGCGGTCGTCCTCGTGGGTGACGCCGCCCTGCTGCGCAACCGCACGCTGCGCGGCACTGATGCCGCGGCATCGATCGCCGCCGCCGTGCTGCCGCGCCGAGGGCGGTTGGTGTTCGATGAATACCACCAGGGGTTCGGCCCCGGCGGATCGATGGCCCGCGTGGCGCTGGCGTGGAGCCGACGCAATCCGCTCGGATGGATGATTTGGCAGCTGGCGGTGGTCGCCCTGCTCGCCCTCGTGGCCAGCGGGGTGCGCTTCGTGCCGGTGCGTGCCACGATTCCGCGACAGCGCCGGTCGCCGCTCGAGCACGTGCGCGCCCTGGCGACCGCCCTGTCGGCAGCGCGAGGGCATCGCGAGGCCGTCGGCGCGATGGTGCGCGGACTCCGTCGCCGCCTCACTCCCACCCTTCCCAGTGCTGGTGCCAGCCCAGCCGCACACGCGGCCGCGCGTGATGACTGGCGGGAGTGGCTGGCGACGCTCGCTGCGCACGCCCCGAATGCGACGGCCCGCGCCAGCGCCGAGCGCCTGGTGCGCCTGGCCGACGCTCCCGAATCAGGAACCGCGGTGCTGAGCGCCGCCAATGCCGTGGAGGACTTGTGGCACTCCTTGCGCCCCTGAA
This sequence comes from Gemmatimonadota bacterium, assembly GCA_027346425.1. Lineage (GTDB taxonomy): Bacteria > Gemmatimonadota > Gemmatimonadetes > Gemmatimonadales > Gemmatimonadaceae > SCN-70-22. Next base: position 9,583 of record DAIESF010000031.1, read on the forward strand.
TGCCGACGAGGTGCGATCGCATGCCGCGAACGCGCAACGACTCATGGCCCAGCTCGAGCGGGTAGTGCTTGGCCAACGCGACGCCATTCGCGAGTCGCTCCTCGCCCTCATGGCGCGCGGCCATGTGTTGCTGGAAGGTCCCCCCGGGACGGCGAAAACGCTGCTGGTGCGCGCCCTCGCTGAATCGTTAGGGCTCTCCTTCCGGCGCATCCAGTTCACCCCGGACCTCATGCCGTCGGACATCACCGGGGTGAACTTCCTGGGGGCGAACGGGAGCTTCACCTTTCGCCCCGGCCCCCTCTTCGCCGACCTGGTGCTCGGCGACGAGATCAATCGCGCGCCCGCCAAGACGCAGGCGGCGATGCTCGAGGCCATGCAGGAGCGTGCCGTCACCGTGGATGGCGACACTCGCCCCCTCTCCCACGGCTTCACCGTGTTTGCCACCCAGAACTCGATCGAGTTCGAGGGGACGTACCCGCTCCCCGAGGCCGAACTCGATCGCTTCCTGGCGAAGGTGCTCCTCCGCTATCCGTCGTCCGACGCCGAGCAGGGGATGCTGGGGCGAGTGCTGGGGGGATTCGACGCGGCGACGCCGGCGAGCTTCGGGGTCGAGCGGGTGATGGATGCGGCGGGCCTTGAGGCGCTGCGCTCGGCGACCCGCCGTGTGCGGGTCGACCCGTCGATCGTCGGCTATATCACGGCGCTCGTGCGGGTGACACGCGAGACGCCAACCCTCACGTTAGGCGCCTCGCCCCGTGCCTCGGTGGCGCTCCTCCTCCTGGCGCAGGCCTCGGCGCTCCTCGATGGGCGCGACTTCGTCGTCCCCGACGACGTGAAGTCGCTCGCCCCCGCGGTGCTGCGCCACCGGGTTCAGGTCGCCCCCGAGTTGGAACTCGAGGGGGTGACCCCCGACGCCGCCGTCGAGTCGCTGTTCGAGCGGGTGGAAGCGCCGCGCGCATGATCATTCCCGCGCGCCGCTGGTTCGTCGGCGCGGCGCTCCTGGCGCTGTTGGCGCCGCTCGCCCTCGTCTGGCCGTCGGCGACGCGGTGGTTCGTTGCCGCCGACGTCGCCTGGCTGCTGGTGCTCGTGGTGGAGGGGTGGAGGGGGGCTGGAGTCGGCGCGCGTGACGTCGCGGTGCGGCGCCAGGCCCCGCCCGCGTTCTCGTTAGGACGCCCGCTCCCGGTGACCTATCGCTGGGAGTCGCGCCTCTCGCGCCCGGTGGTGTTGCGCGTCGCCGAGGCCCTCCCGCCGATCTTGTCGCTCGGGGGGGCGATGGAGCGCTCGCTGCGCCTCCTTCCCGGTGCGCCGCTGTACGAGACGCAGGCGGTGACCCCGCTGGCGCGCGGCAAGGGAGGAGAGGGGGTGTTGCACCTGCGGGCGCTCTCGCCGTGGGGGATGGCGTGGCGGTCGTTCCGCATCTCACTCCCCTGGCAGGTGACCGTCTTCCCGACCCTCGTCGGTTCGTCGCTGCGGGCCTTCCCCACCCAGTCGCAGCGCCGGCGTGAGGCCGGACTCAGGGCAGCGCGCCGGCTGGGTGAGGGGCGCGCCTTCGAGAGCCTGCGCGAGTGGGTACCCGGCGACGACACCCGCACCATCGACTGGAAGGCGACGGCGCGCCGCGGCAAGCCGATGGCCCGGCAGTACGAGGATGAACGCCGGCAGCAGGTCATCATCGTCATCGACGCCGGGCGCATGCTCACCGCCGAACACGAGGGGCGCGCCCGCCTGGAGTTCGTGGTCGAGGCGGCGTTGCAGCTGACACACGCGGCGGTGGACCACGACGACAACGTCGGGGTGATGGTGTTTGCCGACACGGTGCAACGCTACGTCGCTCCGGCCCGCGGCCGGCGGGCGCTGCGGAGCGTGCTCGACGCCCTGGCGACGGTGCAGGGGACCCTGGTCGAGCCCGACTATCCGGCGGCCTTCGCCTATCTCGCCGAGCGCAATCGCAAGCGCGCGCTCACCGTTGTCTTCACCGACGTGATCGACCGGACCGCGAGCGAGGCGCTCGTCGCCCAGCTCGGGTCGCTGCGTCCCCGGCACCTCCCGCTCGCCGTGGCGATGCGCGACCCGGCACTCGATCGCCTGGCCACCGCGCGGCCGGCAACGGTACAGGACGCCTTCGAGCGCGCCGCGGCGGAGGAGTTGCTGCAGTCGCGCGAGTCGGCCGTGGCCGAGATGCTAGGACGCGGGGTCCTGGTACTGGACGTTCCGCCCGCTGGCGCGGCCGAGGCGGTGGTGGCGCAGTACAACGCGCTCAAACGACGGGCGGCGCTGTAAGCGGAGACGTCGAGCCGACGACGGGACGTAAGGAGTTCTCGTCTTCTCGTCGCCGACGCAAGCTGCTCCACTGCCAGTGGGGGCGTGCGCGGTGGCCCCTGCGGGTTGGCGCCGGATCAGGGGGCCGGGCGGGAGATGCTGGTGAGGGTCGCCGACGCCACCAGGCGACCATCCACCGTCGCCACGCCGTCGATGCGGCAGATGCCCCGCCGAAACGATCGCAGCGTGACCGACAGCTGCAATTCATCCCCGGGGCGGGCCGGGTGCCGGAAGCGGACACGGTCGGCGGCCATGAAGTAGGCGATGGCGCCGCTGGCCCCGTCGAGCAAGCCACACGTCGCTTGCGCCAGCGCCTCGATGACGAGCGAGAAGGGCATGGCCAGCGGCGTCGGAGCGTCGGCGCTGCACCACCACTCCCCCGCCGACACCAGCTTCACGCCGATCGCGCGGCGTCCCGGCTCGATCACGCGGATGCGATCGACGAGGAGAAAGGGGTGACGGTGGGGGAGGAGCGCCTCCAGTTCGGCGCCGTGCAGCTCTGCGGGCACGGCGGCTACTGCGTCGGCATCGCGGCCAGGCACTCGATCTCGACCTTGGCGTTGGGGACGACGAGTGCGGCCACGACCACCGTCGTGCGCGCCGGCGGCGCATCGGGGAAGAACTCGCGATAGGCCTGGTTCATCCCGGCGAAATCCTTCACGTCGATGAGGAAGACGGTGCACTTGAGGGCGTGCGCCATGTTCGTCCCCGCTGCCTCGAAGACGCGCTTGGTGTTCTCGAGTGACTGCCGCGTCTGCCCCTGGATGGTGGTGTCCGGGGCGTCGCGGCGCATCCCGAGCTGCCCGGACGCGTAAACGAGATTGCCGACGCGAATGCCCGGTGTGAGGATGGGCGAGGGGGTCGCGCCCTGCGGGACGATGACCTCGCGCTTTGGCGCCTGCGCCAGTGCAGGGACCGCCGAGATGGTCAGGAGCGCAAGGAGAAGGGTGCGGGACATCGCATGCCTCGAGTCGGGGATGAGCAGCGGCCGGGCCGGCGCGCGCGTACACTCCCGGCGCACCGCCGCGCGGCTGGCGCCACGGAGAGTGTGGACGCCCAGCAGATCCCTGAACGTGCGAGGTGGCCACAGCGCTGGCAATCCCGGTGGTGGGCCTCTGCCACGCGTGCGGGCGATTGCCACCGCCCTGCCCGTAACACATTTTCGCCCCTCCTCCCGACCACTCCGACTCATGCCCGACGATTCATCGCCGATCGACCCTGTCGCCGCGACCGTGGACCCGATGGACCGGCGCGACTTCCTGCGGGTGGCCGGAATCGGCGCCGGTGCACTCATGGCAGCAGGATGCGCCACGGGCGCCCCGGCTCAGGCGCCGGCGCGCGGCATTGCACCTGCGCGCTCCACGCGGGGCAACGGGCACATCGTGGTGATCGGCGGCGGCGCGTGGGGCGGATGGACCTCGCTCTACCTGCGACGTCGCGGGGCACGCGTCACCATGATC
>DAIESF010000033.1 GCA_027346425.1 Gemmatimonadota bacterium
ATTTCCATTGTTTCACGAGGAAGACCGACAGGCCCACAGCTCCAATGAGCGCTGGCACGATGAGCAGGGCCGGCGATCGTCTAGCATGACGCCGCCCAGTCGGAAGCGCTGGTTGTGCGGCGGGCGTCGCTATGCGAGCAATCGTGTCGGGCGACAAGGCCAATGAGACGTCCGCGCCGAGTCGCGAGAGACTCGTCACTGCCGCGGACACCTCGTCCGGACGCCATGCACGCAGGGCGTCGATCAGCGCTCGCGCGAATTGCGATACGTGCTCGTACCGATCTTCCGGATCGGCCGCCAGTGCCTTGTCGAGCACCTCCTGCAGCTCGCGGGGCCAGCTGATGTCGCCCCGGAGCTCGCGAAGCGACTTGGGTCGCTGCAAGAACCGCAATGCCAGATCGACTCGGTCGGTGCTCAGGGGGAGGCGCCCCGCAAGCATCGCGTAGGTCACGAGGGCCAAGCTATACAAGTCGGAGCGGGCGTCGACGGCGCGCCCGCTGAGCTGCTCGGGACTCATATACGCTGGAGTGCCGATGACCGCGTCCGACTGCGTTACCCGCTGCGAGTCCTCGAACATGGAGCGGGCAATCCCGAAGTCGACCACCTTCACCAGGTCGTCAGTCTCGCCGCTGCGGGCGAGCATGATGTTGTCGGGCTTGAGGTCGCGATGGACGACGCCCATGTCGTGTGCGGCCTTCAGGGCCGACGCGACCTGCGAGACGATCGTGACGGAGCGGGCAATGGTGAGCGGGCCGTTCGACTCGAGAAGATCGCCGAGCGTGACGCCGTCGACGTATTCCATCGCCAAGTACATCGACTCGTCGGCCACCTCGCCGAAGTCATAGATGGCGGCGACGTTCGGGTGCCCGATCCGCGAGGCGTTCTGGGCGCCGCGCGTGAATCGCCCCAGCGCATCGGCGCTCCCGAGGTACTCCGGGCGCAGCACCTTGAGCGCGCAGCGGCGCGACATGAAGACGTGCTGCGCCAGGTACACCACCCCCATCCCCCCCACCCCCAGCTGTCGCTCGATGTAATAGCGATCGGCCACGAGGGTGCCGACCAGGGCGTCGTCTGCCAGGCCCTCCTCGCGCAGCGCTTGGCCATCGGAGGGGCAAAAGCGCGTTGCGGCTGGGTACCGGCTCCCGCACGCCGGGCAGGTTCGCTCGCCTGAGGAGTCTGGGGTCACTCGGTCAACGTCGGGTCCCATCCCTCAGCGTCCGCATTCCCAAGCCCGTGACGGTGAACTTCGCGAATCCTTCGCCCCCAATTCTGCTGCCGTCTCCCGAGGCACCGCAAGGCGATCGGAGTACGAAGCGGCTCGGACGTGACCGCCCTGAATCTCCGTGTTTGGGGGGCGTGTGCGGGTTGTCAGGATTTGTAAAGCGGCGACACACCCTTGAGAGCGGAACGTGGGCAGCCAGGCCGTCACATCTTGGTGAAGGACAACTCCCCCCTCCGCGTCGAGAAACTCCAGATGCGGCCCGTGCCACGTCTTGCGGTCGTCTTCCTGAACATCGCCCTCATGCCGGGGATAGCGAAGACCGTGTAAAGACGGTGTGGGCTCACAGAGGAGTGAATTAGCCACCGATCGCCCGGAATGGTGTGGCGAGGAGACAACCATGAAGCCCAGACGCAACGTTCGTCGAATCGCGGGGGTGTGCCTGCTCGCAGCGCTCGGCGTTACGAGATGGACAGCGCCCCTCCATGCGCAGGATGTGAAGGCAGTCGTCAGGGTCACCAGCGCCAATCTTCGGTCAACTCCATCGCTGCAGGGGGCGATCGTTGGAAAGGTAGTGCGGGGCGACACCGTGCAGCTCCTCGTGGAGCGCGATGACGGTTGGTCGCGAGTGCGGGCGCGGCGGAGCTATGCGTGGATGCGTACCGCGTCGCTCACGCGCCAGCCGCAATCACTGCCAGTCCCGTTGGCCACCTCATCGAAGTTGCCGCCTCGTGATCCGGTGCCCACGCCGGCCGAGACGACCGCGGTCGTCAGTGTCGCGACGTCGCCTGCGACGACCGCTGGCGATGTGGATCCGCGGCTCGCAGGGCGCAGGCAGGCGGCCGGTCGCAAGTCATCGAGCATTCCCGCGAGCCGGGATCCCTCACGATTTGGGGTGATGGCGGGAATCGCGGCCGGGCCATTCATCTCTTACTACCTCAACGGGCCGGTGATTCGTGGCTTTGCCAGACTGCCGGTGAGCGGGGCGCCGTTTGCGCTGCGTGCCGATGTGGAGGTCAGCCGGATGACCGCGCGACACCTCGACCTCGGTCTCGTTAATAGCTACAGCATCACGGACGCCAGGGCGTTGTTAGGCGCTGAGTACGATGTTCCGGCGACCTCCGCGGTCGAGGTGTCGGTGGTAGGGAGCGCTGGGCTGTCGCGGCAGGCCGAAAGAGTCGGCATCGATGAAGCCTTCTTGGCGGAGATGGCTGCGCTGGGCCGACCTATGGACCTGTCCGACACGATCCGTTGGTCCTTGGCGCATGACATCGGCATTGGCGCGAAGATCGGCCGCCTGTTGGTCGTTGAGTTCCACTTCTTCTCCATCGACGGCGCTCCATTCCGGCTGCTCGCCGGCGTGCGACTGTAACGCAGTCCCCGATTCACCTACAGGAGAAATATCATGCGTATGCCACAAGCGTTGATGAGCATTCCCTGCGTCCTGCTCCTCCTTTCCACCAGCGGGTGCTACGCAGGCATCGCGTCAGCGGGCACCGGAGTTCCGGGGCTGCTCTACGCGAGCACGGTGACGCCGGAGGTCGGTACGTCGGTCACTTCCAACGTGGCGGGGAAGAAGGTCGGCCAAGCGGTCTGCCAGACCTACTTGGGACTGATCGCGTCTGGCGACTGCTCCGTCGAGGCGGCCGCGGCAGATGGAAAGATCACGCGCATTCACTCGGTTGCCCGCAAGGTCGAGAACGTTCTCGGCCTCTTCGCGAAGGTGACCATCATCGTGACGGGGGAGTGACCATGACCCGCGCCACGCATCTCCTCGGACTCGGCGCACTGACGCTCC
>DAIESF010000035.1 GCA_027346425.1 Gemmatimonadota bacterium
GTAAGGCACGATGTGGGTGCCTATGAGTGAGGCACAGGGCGTGCCCCACCCCTATGTGCGTAGCGACAACGACTTAGCGAACCGGGTGTCCCTCGCATGGACAATCCGGTGTCCACTTCCTGTCACGCCCGGGCGCGCGGCGGCGCGCACCCGCGTCCCCCCGCACCCGCGCTGTATTGCGCGTCACGCGCACCTGCACCCAAGTTTCCGGTACACCTGCCAGGATTCATTCATGCATTTCTCTTCGATCGGGCGCGCGACGATGGCGGCAGCCGTCGCGCTGGCCGTCGGGGCTCCGTCGGTCGGCGGCGCGCAACAGGCGGAGGTGGGGCCGAAGGTGGGGGAGATGGCCCCCGACTTCACTCTCCGCGGCGTCACGAAGGACGGCCCCATGCGCGAGGCCATCACGCTCTCGTCGTATCGCGGCAACACGGTGGTACTCGCCTTCTTCTTCAAGGCGCGAACCAAGGGTTGAACGGTCCAAATGGAGGCGTACCGTGATCAGTACGCCACGCTCTTCAATGGGGGGAAGAAGGTCACCCTCATCGGGATCAGCGTCGATCCCGACACCGCGCTCACGTCGTGGATGAAGGACGCGAACTTCCCGTTCATCTTCGCCAGCGATGGCGACGGTGCCGTGGGAACGATGTACGGGGCGTACCTCCCCGCGAACAAGACCGACAATCGCTCGCTGTACGTCATTGGGCCTGACGGAAAGATCGCCTACAAGGCGCAGCCATTCCGGCAGATGTCCGCCGACGCCTACACCGAACTCGGGGCGGCGATCGACAAGCTGTCGCCCGAGGGGGGCAAGCGCTGAGCCGGACCATCCCTGCGGTGGTCCCCGACCCGCGTACCGCCCCGGCGCACCCTGCCGGGGCGGTTTGCGTTTCGGCGATGTAGGTTTCAGCATGACCGCCGCCCGCCAGTTCGCCGAGTCGTTGTTCGACGCTGCCGTGCGCGCCGCCGATCCCTACGCGGCGACGCAGTCGGCGCTGGAGGGGCGCACGTTAGGCGCCCGTCCGTGGATCATTGCCGCGGGGAAGGCGGCGATTCCGATGGCCCGCGCGGCCCTCGACGCCTTCGCGTCGGCGCGCCGGATCCCCGCCGGGGGGGTGGTGATCGCTCCCACGCTCGCGGCCGACGTCACGCCGCTCATGGCCGTCGCCGGCGACCATCCGCTCCCCGGCGAACGTTCCCAGGCGGTCTCCGATGCGCTTGGCACCGCCGTGCGGCTCGTGCGCCCGGGGGACGACGTCCTCGTCCTCCTCTCCGGCGGCGCCTCGAGCCTCATGGCGGCGCCGGTCGATGGGATATCGTCCGGGGCGATGCACGAGCTCTTCCGCGAGCTGCATCGCGCGGGGGCGCCGATCGACGTCATGAACGCCTTCCGCAAGCGCGTGATGCGATGGAGCGCCGGGCGACTGGCGGTGGCGCTGGGCGGTGCCACGATCACCGTCCTCATCGCCTCCGACGTGATCGGCGACGACCCGGCGGCGATCGGGTCGGGGCCGTGCAGCGGTGATCGCTGGCGCGCCGCCGACCTGATCGAGCTCGCGCACCGTTTGCGGCTCGGCCCCTTCCTTCCCGATGACGTGCAGGCGTACCTCGACCGCACGCTCTCGGGCGAGGTCGCGGAGACGCCCAAGCCCGGGAGCCCGGCGCTGGCCGCAGTCGCGACGCGCATCATCCTGGGGAACCGCCACGCGCTCGAGGGGATCGCGCAAGCCGGCGCGCGCGTCGGACTCCCGGTGCGCGTGGCCCCCACGCCGATCACTGGACGGGCCAGCTCCATCGGCGCAGCGATCGCCAGCGCCGCGGTCGCCGCACGCGGGTCGGCGCACGCGCAGGCGGGCCACGCGCAGACGACCCGCCCCCTAAATGTTCCGTGCAGGCTGGCACTGGTCTGGGGCGGGGAGACCACGGTCCCCCTCCCCGCCGACGCGCTCGGGACCGGCGGCCGCGCGCAGGAGTTGGCGCTGGCCGCGGCGCAGGCGTTGCATGAGCGTGGCGCCGAGGCGCGCGGCATCACGATCCTCGCGGCGGGCACCGACGGGCGCGATGGCCCCACCGACGCCGCGGGAGCGGTTGTCGACGCCAACACCTGGACGCGCATCGCCCTGGCCGGGCGCAGCCCGTTGCGCGATCTCGAGGGACACGACGCCTACCCAGCGCTCGACGCCGCCGGCGCGCTCCTCCGCACGGGAGCGACCGGGACCAACGTGAACGATGTGGTGATCGCGCTGGTCGATTAGTTTCTCCGCATGCCAAACGCCCCCTTCACCGTCGGTCTCGTGCAGGAGATCGCCGGCTCGCGCGACATCGAGGCGAACGTCGCCCGCGCGATTGCCGGCGTGCGGCGCGCGCACGAGCGCGGCGCGCAGATCATCTGCCTGCAGGAGCTGTTCAACGCTCCGTACTTCTGCAAGTCGCTCGACATCGGCTGGTTCGACCTGGCCGAGCCGATCCCCGGCCCCACCACCGAGCGGATGCAGGCGCTCGCCCGGGAGCTCGACGTCGTCCTCGTCGTCCCGATCTACGAGCGGCAGGCGGCAGGGCTCTACCGCAACTCGGCGGCGGTGATCGACGCCGACGGCACGCTGCTCGGCGTGTATCGCAAGATGCACATCCCGCACGACCCGCTATTCGAGGAGAAGTACTACTTCACCCCGGGTGATGCGGGCGACACGGCGATGCGCCTTGAGGGGCGGTCGAACGACTCCAACGGCTTCCGCACCTGGACGACGCGCTACGGCACCATCGGTGTCCTGATCTGCTGGGACCAGTGGTACCCGGAAGGGGCGCGCATCACCGCGTTGTTAGGCGCCGACATCCTCTTCTACCCGACGGCCATCGGTTGGCACCCGGCGGAGAAGGCGACGTTCGGCGACGACCAGGTGACGGCGTGGCGCACGATCCAGCGTTCGCACGCCATCGCCAACGGCGTCTTCGTCGCCTCGCCCAATCGCTCGGGGTTCGAGGCGCATCCGGGAACCGACGGGATCGAGTTTTTCGGCAACTCGGTCATCTACGACCCGTTCGGCCGAGTTCTGGCCGAGGCGTCGACCGACCCCACGGTCCTCGTGGCCACCTGCGACCCGAAGCTGATCGAGGACACGCGGCGCAACTGGCCGTTTTTGCGCGACCGGCGGGTGGATGCGTACGGGGGCATCGCGTCGAGGTATCTGGGATGACGGCAACCTACCGCATGCCCGCCGAGTGGGAGCCGCATGCGGCCACATGGATCGCGTGGCCGCACCACGAGCCCGACTGGCCGGGGAAGCTGGCACCGATTCCGTGGGTCTACGCGGAGATCGTGCGGGCGCTGCACCGCCACGAACGGGTGGAGATTCTCTGCCACGACGAGTCGGTGCGCGAGGACGCGCTCGCCAAGCTGGCGGCGCACCAGTGCGACCCTTCGGGCTATCGGCTGCACGTCGTGCCTAACGACCGCGTCTGGCTGCGCGACTCGGCGCCGACCGGCGTGCACGACGACGCGGGGCGCGTAGTGCTGGCCAACTGGTCGTTCAACGCCTGGGCCAAGTACGACAACTTCGCGCACGACGCGCGGGTCGGTCGCGCCGTCGAGGCGATCAGCGGCCTCCCCCGCTTCGAGCCCCAGCGCCCGGATGGCGCGGGGCGGGTGGTGCTGGAGGGGGGGGCGATCGAGACCAACGGGTCGGGGCTCTTCATGGTGACCGAAGAGTGCCTCCTGTCCCCCATCCAGGAGCGGAACCCGGGCCTCACGCGCGACGGGTACGAGACCGTCTTCCGCGACGTACTCGGGGTGCGCGAGACCATCTGGCTCGGCGAGGGGTGCGTGGGCGACGACACGCACGGACACATCGACGACATCGCCCGCTTCATCGATGTCGATACCGTCGTCCTGGCGTACGAACCCGATCCGTCCGACGAGAACCACCTGCGCTCGGCCGACAACCTGCGCCGGCTCTCGCTGGCGGCGCACGGGGGACTGCGGGTGGTCACCATTCCGTACCCCCGCGCGGTGATCATGGACGGGCAGCGCCTCCCGGCGAGCTACGCCAATTTCTACATCGCCAACGACGTTCTCCTGGTGCCGACCTTCAACGACCCGAATGATCGGGTGGCGCTCAACACGCTCGCGGACTGTTTTCCCGATCGGACGGTCGTCGGGATCCACTCCGTCGATCTGGTGTGGGGGCTGGGAACGCTGCACTGCCTGACCCAGCAGGAGCCGGCGCCGGCGGCCTGACGCCGGGGGGGCGGTGAGGCGCCGGAGGGGGCGCCGGAAGGGGTACGAGGAGGGGCGCCAGGAGGGGCGAAAGGGTGGGGGCCCAGGACGGGGCGAGGGGCGTTGCCAGCCCCCCCTGCCCTGCGTCTAGTATGCGTGAGCTACCCCCCCCGACACCCCAGCGTCACTCGCCGGATCCGCCGCGCCGCGGGCGCCGCCTTCGTCCTCGCGCTCAGCGCCTGCGCCCAGTCACGCGACGAGGTGCTGATTGCAGCCGCCGGCAACTGGGACGCCGGCTACGGCGAGATGAACAAGCGAGGGATCGAACTCGCGGTCGAACAGGTCAACCGCGACGGCGGGATACGCGGACGTCCGCTGCGCATCATCGAGCGCAACGACAACGGCGAGGGGACGAAGGCGGTGAGCATCGCCGCCGAGTTCGTGAACAATCCCGACATCGTGGCCGTGGTCGGTCACGTGAATTCGGGGACGATGATCGCCGCCGCCCCCGTGTATGACCAGGGGCTCCCGGCCGTCTCCACAACCGCGTCGACACCAGACCTCACCGGGATCTCGCCTTGGGTCTTTCGCGTGATCTCCAGCGACTCGGTGAACGGACTCGACCTGGCGCGCTTCGCGCGGTCCAAGGGGTTCGCTCGGGCGGCGGTGCTGTATGAGAACAACTCCTACGGACGCGGGCTCGCCCAGTCGTTCGAGCGCAATTTCGGCGGGACGATCATCGCCAGCGACCCCATCCCGACCGAGCGCGACGGCAACTTCGAACCGTTCATCGCGTGGCTTGCCGGTCGCAAGCCCGACGTCGTCTTCGTGGCCGGGACCGAGATCAGCGGGCTAGCCATCCTTCGCGAGGCTCGCCGCCAGCGCCTCGCGACCAACTTCCTGGGGAGCGACGGGTGGACCGGGATCGTGGTCGATACCGCCCTCGCCGAGGGAGCCTACGTCGGCGCCCCGTTTTCAGCGCAGGATCCGCGCCCCGAGGTCCAACGATTTACAGCAGCGTTCCGGGACAAGTACGGCATGGCCCCCGACGGCAACTCGGCGCTGGCCTACGACGCGACGATGCTCGTGGCGAGGGCGATCGCCGAAGGTGGCGCCACGCGGACCGGCGTCCGTACATGGCTCTCCGAGCGCACCGGCGAGAAGCCCTTCCCCGGCGTGACGGGTCCCCTGTCGTTCAACTCGTCAGGCGATGTGGTCGGCAAAGGGTACGTGATGACGAGGGTCCGGAGCGGCTCGCTCGTAGTCGAGGGGGGGCGGCGCTCATGATCAACGGACTGTTGCGTTTCCAGAGCATCCGCCAGCGCCTGCTGGTGAGCTTTTCCCTGTTGATCGCCCTCTTTCTCGCCGCCGGACTCGTCGGACGCGCCGCCATCGGGCGCATGTCGGGGCTGATCGGCGAGACGTTGGAGTCGGTCCAGATCGACGCCCAGCTATCGTCGCGCCTCTCGGGAGCGGTATCGCAGGAACTGACTGCGGCCCAGCGCTACCTCGAGACGCGTGACTCGGTGACGCGGGCGGACTTCAGGCGACTGGCGAGCGAGGCCCACGCCACGCAGCGCGCGATGAACCTTCTGCGCGGGCAGTCGCCCCGTGAAGCGGCGCTCGTCGCCTCCATCGATGCGCGCCTTTCGGACATCGAAGTACGCTATGCGCGCGCCCATCGCCTGTCGGACCTCGGCCGGGGCGATGAAGCGAGACGAGAAGCGAGGACCGCCGAGCAGGGAGTGGGCGCCCTGCTCGAGGACGTGCGGCAGCTGGCGCTGCTCAAGACCACCAGCGTGGAATCGGCGTCGCTCACGCTGCGGCGCGATGCCGAGCGGCGCGGCACGTGGGTCCTGATCGTGATGGGGGTGGCCGGACTGCTCGAGCTCATCGTGGTGTTCAGCACGGTCACCTGGATTGCCCGACCGCTGCGCCAGCTCGCGCAGCAGGCGCGAGCCCTGAGCAGCGGCGACTTCACGAACCACGTCGACGCCGACCTCCCCGGGGAGTTCCGCGAGCTGGCCGACGCGATGAACGGCGCATCGGCGTCGCTGTCGCGCGTGGTGTCGGTGACGACGTCCACGGCTGACGACGTGGCACACTCGGCGCGCGACCTGGCGAACGTCTCGGAGCAGATCTCGGCGTCGGCGAACCAGATGGCGGCGTCGATGACGGAGATCTCGACGGGTGCCGAGAGCCAGGTGCGCCAACTGCGCGCCATCGACGACGCGCTGCGGGCGATTCGCACCAACGGAGACGACATGGTGCTGAGCGCCGAGGAGCTCACGGCACTGGCGGCGGCCATCGAGGAGTCGGCGCGCGCGAAGCGACTGGAGATCGTGCGATCGCTGGGGATCCTGACGACGGTGCGCGAGACGGTGCGCGAGGCGGCGTCGGAGGTGGATGCGCTGAATGCCACCGCCGAGGACATCAACAAGCTGGTGGCGGCGGTGGGGCGCATCGCCGAACAGACCGACCTGCTGGCGCTCAACGCGGCGATCGAGGCGGCGCGGGCCGGCGATGCCGGGCGCGGGTTCGGGGTGGTGGCCGACGAGGTGCGCAAGCTTGCCGAGCAGGCGCAAGGCGCGGCCGACGACGTGGTGCGCCTCACGCGCGTCGTCACGTCGCGTGTTGCATCGACGACGCGGGCAATGGAGGCCGGCGTGACGCGTGTGGAGGAGATCGAGGGGGTGTCACGCGACGTGGATGCGGCGCTCGACAGCATCACCGAGTCGGCCGGGCGCACGCGCGCTGCAGCTGGCGGAGCCGCCTCCAAGGCGGAGCGCAACGCGCACATCGTCGCCTCGGCGGCCCGCAGCGTGGAATCGATCGCCCGGACCGCCGAGGGGTACGCCGCGGCGGCCCAACAGGTGAGCGCCTCGACGCAGGAGCAGAGCGCGGCGTGCGAACAGATGAGTTCCGCCTCCACGCAGCTGCTGCAGGGCAGCGTGCAGCTGCGGGAACTGGTGGGGGCCCTGCGCGCCGACGCGGCCTGATGCGCGGCGGCGGGCTATTCCCCGCCTAACGCGTCAGCTGTGACGTGGCCCAGTTCTGCGGCTCGAAGAGCTCCACGGGGAGGGTCTCCCCTTCCCTCACCTTGGTGGATTCGCCGCGGAAGTAGAGTCGCCCGTCGCGGTATGCGCGCATGCTGAGCGCCACCGGGTAGCCCGCTATGTTCTTGTAGTTGAGGTAGCGGGTCTCGTTGGTCACGGGGCGCGTGCTGCGCGCGTCGCGCACGAGGACGCGGCGCACCAGGAGCGAGTCCGTGTCGACCCAGAACTGCGACGAGGTGCTGTCGCCGGCTGCCGCCCCCACCACCCATACCTCCTTCCCCTCCCACCGGTCCTTGCGGGCGATCGACAGGTCGAAGCCGAGCGAGTCCAGCTGCATCGTCGTGGTGTCGGGCATCTGGGTATAGACGTCGCCGGTGAGGACGAGGAGCGGGTGCCACCCGGGCTGGGTGTTCTGCAGCTTGCCGCCGGTGAACGAGTAGAGCTTGCCGTCGGTGTACAGCACGCCGCTCTTGGAGGTCAGCGGGACATAGTCGATGCGCTGCCGCCCGGGGAGGGTGAGGTACTGGTTCCAGACCTGGCGCGTCTCGCGCCGGTTCTGGGCGATGATCGTGACGTTCTGCTTGTACGTCAGCGTCATGTACCATTTCCCGATGTAGCGGTCGTTCATCGCCTTGATCACCGTACGCCCGTCGGGAGCGGCCGGGGTGGGGGTGGCCGGAGAGGGGACCACCGCCGCCTTGGGGGCGCACGCCGCCAGCACCGCGAGGGTGGACAGGGCGAGCGAGACGGAGCGGACGGAACGGGAGTGGTGCACGATCGTGCCCTCGCGGCGTGGAGACTGGGGTTTGCGGCGACTAGCTTCGAGAGATTAACACCGCCCTCACTCCGTGCCTAGCCAAACTCGCCCCCCGCGTGCTGTCCTGCTGCTCAGCGGCGGGCTCGACTCCACGACCCTCCTCGCGGTCGCGAAGCGCGACGGCTTCGCGGTCCATGCGTTGTCGTTCCGCTACGGGCAGCGCCACGGAGCAGAGATCGCCGCCGCAGAGCGGGTGGCCCGGCAGTTCGGCGTTGCCCAACACGTGATTGCCGACATCGACCTCCGCGTCTTCGGCGGCTCGGCGCTGACGTCGGACATCGCGGTCCCCAAGGATCGCCCGCTGGACGGCCCGTCGGCCGAGATACCGGTCACGTACGTACCGGCGCGCAACACGATCTTCCTCTCGTATGCGCTGGCGTGGGCCGAGGTGCTCGAGGCAGGTGACATCTTCATCGGGGTGAACGCGCTGGACTACAGCGGCTATCCCGACTGCCGACCGGAGTACATCGCGGCATTCGAGCGGATGGCCAACCTTGCCACGCGCGCCGGGGTGGAGGGGACGCGCCCGATCTCGCTGCGCACGCCGCTGATCCACCTGACGAAGCGGGCGATCATCGCGTTGGGAGCTTCGTTAGGCGTGGATTACGGGATGACCACGTCGTGCTACGACCCGTCCCCCGGCGGCGCCGCCTGCGGCCACTGCGACGCCTGCCAGCTGCGCCGCCGCGGTTTCGCCGAAGCCGGGATTCCGGACCCCACGCGCTACGCGGCGTCGCCAGATCGGGTCACCGCCTCCCAGGGGGAGCGATGACGCCCACGCCTACCGCCGCCGAACGCCCCTCCCCCGTCTCCCGTTTCCCGTCGGGTGCCTAGATGTACACCGTCAAGGAGATCTTCTATACGCTGCAGGGTGAGGGGGTGCACGCGGGGCGGGCGGCGGTCTTCTGTCGCTTCGCCGGGTGCAACCTGTGGACGGGGCGCGAGCAGGACCGGGGGAGCGCCACGTGCACGTTCTGCGACACCGACTTCGTGGGGGTCGGCCCCGACGGCGGGCGCTTCGCCACGGCGGAGGCGCTGGCGGCGGCGGTGCGTCAACGCTGGCCCGAGGCGAAGGGCGGGGTTCCGTACGTGGTCTGCACCGGGGGAGAGCCGTTGTTGCAGCTGGACGCCGCGGCCGTCGAGTCGCTGCACGCCGCGGGGTTCGAGGTGGCGGTGGAGACCAACGGAACGCAGCTCCCCCCGCCCGGGCTCGACTGGACGTGCGTGAGCCCCAAGGCCGGCGCCCCGTTGGTGCTGACGGAGGGAGACGAGCTCAAGCTCGTCTACCCGCAGCCCGACGCCCCCCCCGAGCGATTCGAGCAGCTGAACTTCCGTCACTTCTCCCTGCAGCCGATGGATGGCCCGCGGCTATCGGAGCACACCACCGCCGCCGTCGCCTACTGCCTCGCCCATCCCCGATGGCGCCTGAGCCTCCAGACCCACAAGCTGCTGGGACTGAGGTAATTCGTTCTCGTCCTCTCGTCCTCTCGTCTTCTCGTCTTCTCGTCTTCTCGTCTTCTCGTGTAATGCTGATCTTCAAGGAATTCACCTTCGAGTCCGCCCACCGCCTCCCCAACGTCGCCGAGGGACACAAGTGCGCGCGGCTGCATGGCCACTCGTTTCAGGTGCGGGTGAGCGTCAGCGGGGCGATCGGTGAGCGGTCGGGGTGGGTCATGGATTTCGCCGACATCAAGACGGCGATCCGCCCGATTCACGAGCAGCTGGACCATCGCTACCTCAACGAGATCCCGGGGCTGGAGAATCCCACCAGCGAGGTACTGGCCCGGTGGATCTGGCGGGCGCTGGTGCTGGCGCTCCCCGGGCTGTCGGAGATCCAGGTGCGAGAAACCTGCACGTCGGGGTGTGTCTACCGCGGGGAGGACGAGGGTTAGCCCCGCTTCTGACCGAGCGGACAAAACGACCATTCGCGCTGTGACGGTCGTCCTCTTACGCCGTCGTTCTCATGCGGTAGCTTGTCATCACGTCGTCCCTTCCCCGCTCCACCCGGAATGATCCGTCTTCTTCGCCTGTCGGCCGTGGTTCTCGCCCTGTCGCTCGTGCTCTCGCACGAGGCGTCGGCGCAGCGCCGCAGCCGCAGCGGAGCGCGGAAGAAGCCGTTCGCCGCGTTCAACGAGTCGGCCCACCGACTGCGTGACTCGCTGGCGTCACGGCTTCACGAAGGGACTCCGGTTGCGTCGACGCCATTCCTCGCGGCGGCGACACCGCTCGACGAGACGCTCCTGCGCGACTCGGTCATCACCGTCGCCCGCTCGCAGCTGGGGACGCGGTATCGCTTCGGCGCCCAGGCGCCGGGGAAGGCATTCGACTGTAGCGGGCTCATTCGATACGTGATGGGGGCGCTGCGACTCGACCTCCCGCGCACCGCGCACGAGCAGGCGAAGCTGGGGCGGGAGGTGGCGCGCGACACGTCGCAGCTGCGCCCGGGCGACCTCCTCACCTTCGGGACGTCGCGCCACATCACCCACATCGGGATCTACGCGGGGAACGGGCAGGTGATCCACGCCAGCACCTCCCGGCGCCGAGTCATCGAGACATCGCTCGCCTCGCTCGGACCGTCGATGCTTCGGAAGTGGCGGAGCGCCCGTCGCCTCATCGAAGTCACCGAGCCGCTCCCCGAGGTGCAGTAGCGAACGGAGGGCTCGAGACTGTGTCCGGCGAATGACGGGGCCCGCGCGGCCCGTTCTTTTTTGCCGTATACTTTGCGACGCAGAGTACTTGGCACGATCGTACCTTGGCCCCCGGCCGGGACCCGACGCCAGCCGGGACCCTCGCATCCAGGCGCCGGGGGGCGCTGCCCATACGCATCCCCATGGCTGCGATCGGCGCGGTCCAGGTCCGGAGGATCGGAATCGGCGCCCGAGCTCCTCGCCATCCGCGAAGTGTCCGTTTTCGGACACCTCGTCCCATGACCGCACAGACGGGCGTGTCGGCCAGATGCGCGGGAGTTCGCCAAGCCATTTACCAGCAACGACTTAACGAAAGCGACCCCGGGGCACGACTCTTCCCTTATCGATCAGCGAAACTCGGCGACACCGTGCGGCTGTCTTATCCGCTGAACCCTCTGATCGATACCTCGTGGATATCAAGCGAGAAGCTCCCAAGAAGACGAAGCGCAACCTGCTCATCGCTGGCGGTGTCGTAGCGCTGGTGGCGACGACGTTGGCGCTGAGCAACCTCGAGGCGCGCCCTCCCAGCGTCTCACGCAGCGAACTCTGGGTGGACTCGGTGCAGCGCGGCACGATGGTGCGGCAGGTGCGCGCCCCGGGGACGCTGGTTCCGGAGAACATCCGCTACGTGGCGGCGGTGACGGCCGGGCGTGTGGAAGCGCGCCCACTGCGCCCGGGGTCGCGCGTCACGGCGACCACCGTCCTCCTCGAACTCTCCAACCCCGAAGTGCAGCTGCAGGCACTCGAGGCCCAGCGCCAGCTGACGCAGGCGGAGCAGGACCTGGTCACGCTGCGAACGACGCTGGAGACGAATCGGCTGAACCAGGCGTCGCAGGTGGCGCAGATCCGCACCCTGCGGGCGAACGCGCTGCGCGATGCCTCCGTCATCGAGGGACTCGACGCCAAGGGGCTCTCGTCGAAGAACGAGGTCGAGCGGGCCAAGGACCAGGTGAAGGAGCTCGAGACACGCCTCGAGATCGAGGTGCAGCGCCTCGATATTTTGACGGCGGCGATGCAGGAGCAGCTGGCGAAGGCGCGGGCAAACCTCGAGCAGGTGCGTGAGGTCGCGCGCTTTCAGCGGGAGCGCGTGGCGTCGATGCGTGTGTTGTCGGGGCTCGACGGCGAACTGCAGACCCTCCCCCTCGAGCTGGGACAGTGGGTGGTGCCGGGGCAGACGCTGGCCACCGTGGCCCAGCCGGGGCGCCTCAAGGCGGTGCTGCGGGTCCCTGAAACGCAGGCCAAGGATATCGTCGTAGGGCAAAAGACCGCGGTCGACACGCGCAACGGGATCATTCCCGGGAAGGTGATGCGCGTCGACCCGATTTCGCAGAACGGGACGGTCACGGTAGAAGTGGCGCTCGAGGGGGAGCTCCCCAAGGGGGCGCGCGCCGACCTGTCGGTGGACGGCGTGATCGAGTTGGAACGGCTGGACAATGTGCTGTACGTCGGCCGCCCGGCATACGGGCAGCCGGAGCAGGCGATCGGGCTCTTCCGGATCGAGCCCGACGGCAAGACGGCGACGCGCCTGAGTGTGAAGCTGGGGCGCGCGTCGGTGAGCACGATCGAGGTCCTGCAGGGGCTGCAAACCCGCGACAGTGTCATCATCTCCGACATGTCGCGCTTCGACAACGTCAACCGGGTGAGAATCGACCGATGACCATGCCTAACGAAACGCCGGCCGCCGCGGATCCCCTCATCCGCATGACGGGGATCAAGAAGATCTTCTACACCGACGAGGTGGAGACCCACGCGCTGGCCGACATCCACCTGGACATCCGCCCGGGCGAGTACGTGGCGATCAACGGTCCCTCGGGGTGCGGGAAGACGACGCTGCTCTCGATCCTTGGCCTCCTCGACACGCCGACCGGCGGGAGCTACATGCTGGGGAACGAGGACGTCTCCGACCTGTCGCCGGCCGACCGCGCCCGCATCCGCAACCGGCAGATCGGCTTCATCTTCCAGGCCTTCAACCTCATCGGCGACCTCACGGTCTACGAGAACGTGGAACTTCCGCTCACGTATCGCGGGATGGGGGCCGCCGAGCGCAAGAAGCGGGTGCTGGAGGCGCTCGAGCGGGTGGGGATGTCGCACCGGGTGAAGCACTATCCGTCGCAGCTGTCGGGGGGTCAGCAGCAGCGCGTGGCGGTGGCGCGCGCGGTGGCCGGCGACCCGGCGATCCTCCTGGCCGACGAGCCCACGGGGAACCTGGACTCGACGAACGGCGAGGCGGTGATGGAACTGCTGCGCGAGCTGCACCGCGGCGGGGCCACCATCTGCATGGTGACGCACGATCCGCGCTACGCACGCCACGCCGATCGGTCGATCCACATCTTCGACGGGCTGGTGGTGGACGAGATGGCCGGGGCGCTGGCGTGAGCCGGGTGACCGGCGTGAGCCGGGTGACCGGCGCCGAC
>DAIESF010000037.1 GCA_027346425.1 Gemmatimonadota bacterium
TCGGGCATGAGCACGGCGTAACCACGCGACGTGTAGATGCTCGGGTTGAAGGCCCGTGTCTCGTTGGGGACGGCGTACTGGTGCAGCCCCTGCGACAGCTTCTCGTAGATGTAGACCACCGTGGGATAACGCTTCCCCTGCTCATAGTTGGCGGGAAGGAAGAGCGCCCCCTGGAGCGTGTCGCCCTTGTCACTCACGTAGTCCACCAGGCGCGCCCCCGACGACCACGCGTAGTCCTTCTGCTGCGGGTTGGCCTCGGTCAGGCGGCGCGGCGCCGCGAACGATCTCTCCGCCACCCAGAAGTCCGGGTATTCCTTGACCGTTTGCCGCGAGAACACCCAGGTGTCGGCGTCGCGCGCGCGCGTCACGAAGAACTTGGCATCGTCCCACAGGAGCGTCTGTGCGCCGGGCTTGTTCGGCATGACGACCGCGAGCCCCTCCTTCTTGGTCCACTCACCATAGGTCTGCAGGTACAGCGGGCGCGTGAGGTCGATCCCCTTCTCCTTCGGATTGATCACCAGGCGCCGGGTGTAGCGGATGCGATCCTTCTGCCCGTTTCCCGTCAGGTTCACGAGCGCTCCGCCCTTCACCGGCGCCTTCCAGACATCCCAGTTGTCGAACAGGAGGACGTGCTGATTGTCACGTGACCACCCTAACGGCTGCACGGGAGGACGATCGACGTTGTGGTCGTCCTCGGTGTCGACGAACGAGGTCGGCGCCCCCTTGGTCAACGTGCGGGTGGTGTGGGCCACCATGTCATACACATGGTACTCGCCATCGTCGTAGAACAGCGCCTTGCTCCCATCCGGTGACAGCGTCCACCCGAAACGAGCCGCCTTCACGGCGAGGGTGCGCTGTCCCGTCGCCAGGTCGATGACGTAGAGGTCGCTGCGCTGCCCTCCGTCGATGTTGTCGCGCCGCTCGTACGCGCGGCGATCCATCCCCACGCCGAAACGATCGCGCGGTGAGAGGATCACGTTCCGCAGGTCGTCGGTGGCCAGTTGGATGAGCCTGCGATCCCCAACGCGATACTCGGCGAGGTATGAGAATGTCTTGTCACGCCCCTCCTCCACCTGCTGCTGCGACTGCAGGCGCGTGTCGCCCTTGCCATGCCAGATGACGAGGGTCGGCAGGTCATCATCCGTGCCACCCGCCCCGGCGGGGGTTTGCATCGCACCGGGGACCCCGGCGGCAGGCCGCACGTCGGGACGCGGGGTCTTCGCATCCGGGCCGGTGCGGCGCGCCGCGAGCCCGAAGAAGATCGCCGAGCGATCGGTCGCCCATCGCGGAGCGCGGTCGGGCGAGACGCGCATGCCTAACGGGAATCCGGCCGTGTCACCAGCGGCCGCGCACGTCACCTTGGCCGGAGCGGGCGCGGCGGCGTTCGCCCACCCGACGACGCTGTAGACGGTGTCGGCGGCGGCGCTGTCCACGCGCCCGCGCAACACCGCGAGGGCATGCGCGCTGTCGCTCCATGCCAGGCGCCGATACAGCTGCCGGTCACTGTCCAGCGTGTGCACCACATCGGTGGCCAGGTTCCGGAGCTGGACTCCGTTCCCCACGAGGTCCTTCGTCTCGCTGGTCCACGCAAGCCACGTCCCACTGTCGTCGAGCGCGAACTCCCCCACCGCCCCAACGGTCGACAGCGCACCGCTGCGCAAGTCCACGAGCATCATCTCCGCCGACGTGGCCCCTTCGGCGCTGTACCGCTGCATCACGAGCCAGTTGGGGCGTTCCGAGGCGAACACGGCGCGGCGCACCTTGTCGAAGTCCCGTCGCTCGCCGGTGGCGAGGTTGACCAGCGTCGCCCCGTTCTGCAATGGCTTCCGCTCCTTGCGGAGCTTCTTGGCATCAGCCGCACTGGGATGCGTTGTGATCACCGCCCACCGGGCGTCTCCGGAAATCACCAGCGGCGGCTCCCCTTGCGCACCAAACGGCCCGGCGGCCACCGGAGGCTCACCCACCGCCACGCGCCACTCCGTTCCCCCGGCGGCGGTGGGGCGAAGGACGACCTCGGCGTCTCCCTCGTTAGGTGCCAGCAGATAGGCAAACCACGTGCCGTCGAAGGACGTGGTGGCATTCCGGATGTTCTTCCAGAAAGCGACGTCGGCCGGATCGAGTTCCTTCAGGGCGCTGCGCGACAGGGATGACGCAGCGGGAGTCGTCGCCGACCCTTGCCCCCGGGCGGCAGACGGCGAAAGCAGGGCCACCGCGCCGGCCAACAGAACGACGCGATGCGACACGATGCGCGAACGGGAACATACAGTCCACATGGGAACATCCCGGTTGGTTGGCGTACCAGATCACCGGCGCAGCGTGGCAGGCGCCGGAGGCGCGCGAACCGCCGCACGCCCACTCCGAACGCCGGGAAGTTGAAGCACGTCTCACACCAGGACCAGAGCGAGCGGGCGCCCAGGCGCCCCGCGACGTCAGAACTGCTCGGGGTGCTTTCCGGTTACGCCGTCGTACAGCGCCTTGATGCGCACCTTGTCGCGTTCCCAGTCCCCCGACGCGACAAAGGGGGCACCGAGGATGATCCGCGACAGGCGGAAGTCGAATGCCACCGGGACGATCGGGACGTTGGCGCGATGGGCGATGCGATAGAAGCCGCTCTTCCATTCCGCCACCCGCTTGCGCGTCCCTTCGGGCGCGAGCGCCAGGTACATCTGCTCGCGCTGATCGAACGCCTCCGTGTAGAGGTCCACCGCCTGAGACGCCGCCCTGCTCTCGCGATGGATCGGTATTCCGCCGAAGTGACGGAAGAGGGCCCCGAAGGGCCAGATGAAGATCGTATGCTTTCCGAACCAGTTCGCCCGGAGGTCGAGGGCGAGGTACGCCCAGAACCCGACGACGAAGTCCCAGTTGGACGTGTGCGGGGCGACGATGATCACCCCTTTGGGCAGGTCCGGGAAGTTGCCGATGATCTTCCAGCCGACGAGGCGGAGCCCGACACGACCGATGAGGCGCCCGAGGGCGCTTCCGCGACGGGGGATGGCCGCCGGGAGCCTCGGCTGCCACGGCGCGTCGGGGGCCTCGCGCGCGGCGATGTCGATCAGCGGCGGGACGAGGTCAGCGTCGGCGGCGTGCATGGGCGGGCGAGGGGGAGACAGCACGACCTCGGGAGTACGCCGACGCCGGACAGGAGTGCAGGCTACCCGCCGCTGGGTTGCACCCGGCTGGTGTTGTAGCGGAAGGTAATCCGCCCACGCGACAGGTCGTACGGCGAGACCTCGAGTCGTACCGCGTCGCCCGCAAGGATGCGAATGCGGTGCTGGCGCAGCTTGCCGCCTAACGTGGCGAGCACGTCGTGCCCGCCCTGGATGGTGACCCGAAACGTTGCATTGGGGAGCACTTCCGACACGGTTCCTTCGAGTTCGATCGCTTCCTGCTTGGCCATCAACACCTCGTGCACTCGGCGGCCGGTCGCGACAGCCCGGGATGGACTGCCAGCCGCCCCGCCGCCTGGACAACTGAAAACGGGCGCGACCGACGTCGCGCCCGAAATCGGAACAATTCAAACTGGAGGGACCGCCCGCGACGTGCAAGGGAGACCACGGTGCCCCATCCCCCAGGATGTCGGCGATCAGCGCCCGGCCGGACGCAGACGCTCGGGCATGTCGGCCACCACGTACGCCATCACCGCCATCGTCGCCACGCACATCGCCACCTCGTGCGGGTCGAGCTTGTCGACCGTGTCGGCGTCGGTGTGGTGGTACCAGAAGTACCTCGACTCATCGACGTTGAGCCCCATCCCCGGAACGCCCAGCGCCATGATCGGACCGATATCGGCCCCACCCCCTCCCTTGGTGATCTTCCCCGCCCCGATGCGCTGCAGGAAGGTCCCGATCTCGCTCACCTTGGCAAAGGCGTCATCGCTCCCAGTGAAACCGAACCCTTGGGGCTTGAAGACCCCCGCGTCGGACTCGATCGCCAGAAGGTGGTTGTCCAGCTCGCCCTTGTGCGCATCGCGGTAGGCGTTGCCGCCACGCATCCCATTTTCCTCGTTCGTCCACCCCACCACGCGAATCGTTCGCTTGGGGGTGAGCCCGAGTCGCTTGAGGACGCGGAGCGCCTCCCAGGCGGCAACCACTCCGCCCGCGTCGTCCATCGCCCCCCGCCCCACATCCCATGAATCGATGTGCCCACCCATCACGATCACTTCGTCGGGGAACTCCGAGCCACGGATCTCCCCCATCACGTTGCGCGAGGGCGCGTCAGCCAGCGTCTGCGCCGACATCGTCAGGCGCACGACGACCTTCTCACCGCGCGCGCGCATGCGGGCGATCATGTCGGCGTCTTCCGGGGTAATGGCGGCGTGCGGGATCCGGCGGACAGTGGAGTCGTAGCGCATCCCCCCGGTGTGTGGGGTGCGCTGCGAGTACGGCGTCACCGACCGGATCAACGACGCCAGCGCCCCGGCCTTGGCCGCCGCCACCGCCCCGTTGCCGCGATACGCCACCGTTTCGCCGTAGCTGGTGAACGGCACGTTGAACAGGACGATCTTCCCCGCCGCCTCCGACGCGCGCGCCTCGAGGTCGGCGAAGCTCGTCACGACCATCACCTCGGCCGTGATCCCGCTGGCCGGCGTCCCGACGCTCCCCCCCAACCCTAGCATCGGGAGCGGCGCGCGCCGGGGGAGGAGCATCTCGGCCGACTCGGCCCCACGTACCCACCGCGGGACCATCACCGGCTCGCCGCGCACGTTGTCCAGCCCGTCCTCCTTCATGCGGGCGATGATCCAGTCGATGGCCTGCTCGAGCGACTGCGACCCGCTGAAGCGGGACCCGAAGGTCTCGGTAAGCTGGGCGACGCGCTGCCACGCGGCGCTGTCGCGCAGCGACTCGGTGATGATGCGATCGGCCACACCGCGATAGCGTGCGCTGATCGACTGTGCGGGGAGCGGTGCCGCCAGGAGCAATGCGCACGCCGCGAGCGTGGCGCGCACGGCGAGGGGAGAACGGGACATGTTTGTGGCGGGGAGCGTGGGTGAAGTGGGGCGCGAACCGGACGGCGCGCTGCGTCGCATCGCCCGCAGGACGCGCGGGCGCGCCCTGCACAACTAACGCACGCCCCGGCGCCGACGCTAGAAGACGAGCCCCAGGGTGGCGATGGTGCGGTCGAGGTGCTCGTGACGTCGCGCCTGCACGAAGGCCCCAAGCCCGCCGAACTGGACGCGCACCCCGGCCCCGTAGCTCGCCCCGCGATGCTCGAACGATTTTCCCCAGTCGTACGTGCCGTAGCCGACCATCGCATACGGCTGTACCAGGGGGAGGCGCAGCGGGAAGACCGCGCTGGCGATCGCGTTCCGGGTCCCGTCGCGAAGGTCGCCCCCGGCGATCGAGACATCCCCCCGGAGCGCAAAGGGGAGGAGTGGGAGGTCGAGCTGCAATGCGCCATACGCCTCCACCTGGTCGCGAGCGAAGGTGATGGAATCGTGGCTGATCGGGCTCCCCACCCCGAGCCAGACCGAGAGCGCGCGTTGCCCCTGGGCAGGGGCGGCGACAGCAACGAGGAGCGCGAGCGACCACCAGGTGCGACGAAGCGACATGACCGGGTTTCGCGATGCGGTGTGGATTGGGTCATACCCCGCGGCCACGGGAAAGGAGGGGCTCGGGCGATCCTGCGCGCATATCCCCCTCCGCGCCCGCCCCCTATCTGGCCGGGATCCCGTACTTCCTGAGGATCCGCCGCACCTCGTCGAGCGGGAGCGCGTCCACCGTGCGTCCCTTGCTCCTGACGGTGGTCGCGGCGAAGAGCGAGTTGTAGATCGCTTCCTCTGTGGCCTCGACGACGGCCTGGAAGAGCGCCGACGTGGCATCGTTGACCAGCTCCTCGGACGTCCGGAAGTAGGCCGCGCGCGAGGTGTCACCGGGACTGGGGAGGAGTCGGCGCACGCTCGGCGCGGTGGAGAAGGCGAGCACGTAGTCACCACTCCCGTTCGCCGCCGACGACCCGGTGCGCGAGAGCCCCATGATGGCGCGGGCCGCCAGGCGCTCGAGGTTCCGGTCGAGGAGAGGGGCGTCGGTGGCCACCACCATCATGATCGACCCGTCGCCGCGCTCGGCGTCCACCTCGCCCTTGAAGGCATAGCGCCCGAGTTCCTTCCCCACCGGCGCCCCGAGCACCTGGAGCACGCCGCCGAAGTTGGACTGCACGAGGACGCCGACCGTGTACCCGCCTAACGACTTCGGCAGGACGCGCGACGACGTCCCGATCCCCCCCTTCCAGCCGAAGGCGATCGTCCCTGCCCCCGCGCCCACCGCCCCTTCGGCCACCGCCCCCGACGTCGCCCCCTCCAGGGCCGCGCGCACGTGCTCCGGGCGGATGGGACGCTGGCGGATGGCGTTCAACCCGCCGTCGTTGGTCTCCCCCACCACCGGGTTGATCGACCCTACTCCCTCCATCCCCGGGCGCTTGAGCATCCAGTCCACCATCGCATCCGCGGCCTTCCACACGCACAGGGTGCAGGTGAGGAGGATCGGGGTCTCGAGTTCGCCAAGTTCGCGCAGCTGGGTGACGCCTAACAACTTCCCGAAGCCGTTCCCCACGTGCACGGCGGCAGGGACGCGATCCAGGAAGGGATTGCCGCCGTGAGGGAGGATCGCCGTCACCCCCGTGCGCACCGAGTCGCCCTCGATCACCGTCACCTGCCCGACCCGCACCCCGGCGACGTCGGTGATGGCGTTGAGTCCCCCCGTCCGGAAGATCCCCGGCGCCACGCCGAGCTCGCGCGCCCGCGCCCGCGGGCCATCCTGCGCCATCGCCCCGCTCGGCACGGCCATCGCCCCCGCCACGCTCACCGCCGCCAGCACCGCCTGCAGCACCTTGCATCCACGCATCAGTTGCCTCGCATCCCTAACGGCCAAAAGTGTCACACGCCGAGGCGTCGGAGGCCTTGAATCCGCGGGTGAACCATTCCATCCGCTGGGCCGACGATCCGTGGGTCCACGACTCGGGTGAGACGCGCCCCGTCGCCATCTTCTGCAGGCGGTCATCGCCTACCGCCGCGGCGGCGGCCAGCCCCTCCTCGGTGTCACCGGCCTCGAGGATCCCCTGTCGCGCCGCCAGCGCCCCCCACATCCCGGCGTAGCAGTCCGCCTGAAGCTCCAGGCGCACCGAGAGGGCGTTTGCCTCTCCCTCCCCGGCGCGCTGCTGGACCCGGTGCACCTGGTCGCTGACGCCTAACAAGTTCTGCACGTGGTGACCGATCTCGTGGGCGAGGACATAGGCCTGGGCAAAATCGCCCGGTGCCTTGAATCGCTGCCGGAGTTCGTCGAAGAATGCCAGGTCGATGTACACCTTCTCGTCGCCCGGGCAGTAGAACGGCCCCGTCGCCGACTGTCCCGTTCCGCACGCCGTCGGCGTCGCGTCCCGAAACAGGACGAGCTTCGCGTCGCGGTACGGTCGTCCTTCCTTCGCGAACTCCGCGCGCCAGAAGGACTGCGTGCTATCGAGCACGAACGACACGAGCTGGACCAGCGGTTCTTCCCGCGCGTCCGTCACCGGCGCCTCCTCCTGCACCGCGGGGGCGCTCGCCCCCTCTCCGCCACCGAGCAGCCCCAGAAAGTCCTGCTTGAAGACGAGGCTCAGGATGATGAGGATGACGATCCCCCCCAGCCCCAACCGCCCGCCGCCGAATCCCCCTCCGCCGCCAAGTCCGAATCCGCCCCCTCCGCCACCGCCCGACGACGCGCCTCGGCGGTCTTCGAGGTTCTTGCTGCGGCCACCTGGAGTCCACCTCATGACACGGCTCCTGAACGGAAAGAGGGCGCCGGACGCATGCGCGGCCGGCAAGCGACTGTGACACCGGGCACCATCGCACGGTGCGTCCGACAGCTGCCTGGATGGGACATTACTCCCCGTCGCCCCACCGGGCGAGCAGGCGGCCGGCGCGTGCCGCAGCCTCGGCGAGCCGCGCTGGCGGCACGATGAACGAAATCCGGAAGAACCCCTCGCCGCCTGCCCCGAACCCCGACCCTGGGAGGACGATCACCCCTTCCTCGTCCATCAGGCGGCCAGCAAACGCCTTGCTCCGGATACCATCGGGGAGCGGGATCCACAGGTACATCGTCGCCCGCGGCGCGGTGACCGTGAACCCCGCCCCCCGGAACGCCTGCACCGCCGCGTCGCGCCGCTCCCTGAAGATCGCCACGTTCCCGGGAACGAAGTCGGCCCAGCTCTCGATCGCCGCCACCCCGGCCGCCTGAATCCCCATGTACGTCCCGGTGTCGACGAAGGTCTTCACCTTCGCCAGCGCACCAGCGATCTCCGGCTTGGCCACCGCCCAGCCGCAACGCCACCCGGTCATGTTGTACGTCTTGGAGAGCGAATGGAACTCGATGGCGACGTCGCGCGCCCCGTCGACTTCAAAGATCGACGGTGGGACGTAGCCGTCGAAGGCGAGCTCCGAGTACGCGTTGTCGTACACGAGCAGCATGTCGTGATCGCGGCAGAAGCCCACCACGCGCTCGAGGTAGTCGCGCGGCGCGATCGCCGTCGTCGGGTTGTTGGGATAATTCAGGTACACGACGCGCGCACGCCGCACCACGTCGGCCGGGAGTTCGCCCAGCTCCAGCAGGAAGTCGGTGCGCGGGCGCAGCGGGTACACGTGCGGCGTCGCATCGCTCAGGAGCGTCCCGCCGAGGTATGCCTGGTACGCCGGCTCCGGAACGATCGCGACGTCGCCGGGCCCGAGAAAGGCGAAGGCGATGTGCGCCAGCCCCTCTTTCGACCCGATCAGCGGTACGACCTCCGCCATCGGATCGAAGTGCGTCCCGAATCGACGCCCCATCCACGCCGAAATCGCCTCGCGATACGGCACGTGTCCCAACCCGAAGCCATACCGTCCCAGCGCCGGGACCTCCGCCGCCTGCTGCAACGCGCGGACCGCCGCTGGCGGCGGGGCGAGGTCGGCGTCGCCCGCGCCGAGGTCGATGACATCGACGCCGCGCAGCAGGAGCTCGCGCTTGCGTTGCGGGACGTGGGCGAGCGGGTAGACCGGGAACTGCCCGAAGCGTTCGGAGAAGCGAGGCACGAGGCGAACGGGTTGAGGTGGGCTCCGCGCGGAATCTAGCGCCGACCGCCCCGTCCCGAACCCTCACCCCGCCGATGCGTCCGACTCGTCGAATACGGGGGTGAGCGCCTCGTCAAGCGCCGGTAGCGTGAACGTGAACACGCTCCCCCCGCCCTCGCGTGGCGCGTACGTCAGGCGCCCGCCCTGCGCCTCAGCCAGCGTCCGAGCGATCGGGAGCCCGAGCCCGGCCCCACCCACGTCGTACAAGACGCTCTTCGAGCGGAAGAAGGGGACGAAGAGCCGATCGAGATCCTCCGCCGCCACACCGCGGCCGCGGTCGCGCACCTCGATCACCAACTCACCCTCACCGCGCCGCGCGAACAGTTCAATCGGGTCCTGCGGCGGGGAGTACTTGGCCGCGTTCTCGAGCAGGTTGACGAGTACACGCAGTGAGGCAACGAAGTCGAACTTCCCCACCAGCGGCCCCTCATCATCCGCCACCACGCGCACCACGCGCCGGGCACCGAGCACCGGTGCCAGCTGACGCATGGCCGCCCCTATGAGGTCCTCGAGCGTGTTGACGTCCATCGCGAGTGACAACTCGCCGGCACGTGCGCGTGACAAGTCGA
>DAIESF010000042.1 GCA_027346425.1 Gemmatimonadota bacterium
GGGATGACCCGACGTTGCTGTTCACCAACGCGGGGATGGTTCAGTTCAAGAAGGTCTTCCTCGGGCTCGAGGACCCGGTGGCCGGGCGGCGCGCCGCGACGTCGCAGAAGTGCGTGCGTGCGGGGGGCAAGCACAACGACCTGGAGCAGGTTGGGCACACCGCCCGGCATCACACCTTCTTCGAGATGCTGGGGAACTTCTCATTCGGTGACTACTTCAAGCGCGATGCGATCCGCTTCGCGTGGGAGTTCGTGACCGGGGCGCCCGAGGCGGGAAACCTCGGGATCGATGCGCGCCATGTGCGCGTCTCGGTCTTTCGCGAGGACGACGAGGCACGGGCGCTCTGGCGCGAGATCGCGGGGCTCCCCGATTCGCGCATTTACGGGCTGGGGGAGAAGGACAACTTCTGGCAGATGGCCGATACCGGTCCCTGCGGTCCGTGCTCGGAGCTCTACGTCGACCTCGCGCACCTTGCGAAGGACTGGGCCTTCCCGGAAGGGGCGAGCGGCGAATGGACCGACCTGACGGCGACCGAGTTCTCTACCGAGGCCTTCGTCGAGGGGGCAGAGGCGGGGCGCTTCCTCGAGATCTGGAACCTCGTCTTCATGCAGTTCGACCGGCAGCAGGATGGAACGCTGGTCCCGCTCCCCAAGCCGTCGGTGGATACCGGGGCGGGGCTGGAGCGGATTGCGGCGGTGATGCAGGCGGTGACGAACAACTTCCACACCGACGTCTTCGCCCCGATGCTGGCGGCGATCGAACGCACCGTGGGGCAGCCCTACGCCGGCGTTGCGCCTGACGGGAGTCGCCTCCTTGGGCCGCACTCGGCGTCGTTCCGCGTCCTCGCCGACCACGCGCGGGCGGTCGCTTTCCTCCTGGCCGACGGCGTGTTTCCGTCCAACGACGGACGGGGCTACGTACTGCGCCGCATCCTGCGCCGCGCCGTGCGCCACGCCTACCTGCTCGGGCGGCGCGAGCCGACGCTCGTCCACGTGGTGCAGGCGGTCATCGACACGATGGGCGACACGTACCCGGAACTGCGCCAGCGGTCGGCGCACATCCTGGAGACGACGCGCGCCGAAGAGGAGCGCTTCCTGGCGACGATCGAGGGCGGGATGAGCCGCTTCGAACAGTTGGCGCCGGCGATCGGCTCCACACAGGGGTCGACGCACCTGCGCGGGATGATCAGCGGGGAGGATGCCTTCCGGCTGTACGACACCTTCGGCTTCCCGATCGACCTGACCGAGTTGATGGCGCGCGAGCGGGGATATGCGGTCGATATCGCCGGCTTCGAGGCGTCGCTCCGGGCGCAGCGCACGCAATCGCAGGAGGAGCGGAAATCGAAGAAACTCGGCGTCGTGGCCGACGAGCTCACCGACGTCGCGCGCTGGGAGCGCCGGGCCGACACGCTCAGTGACACGACCTTCGTCGGCTACGACGTGGTCGAGATCGAGACGCAGGTGACGGCGGTGCGCAAGCTGGACGACCGGCGGGTCGGCGTGATGCTGCGGGAGACGCCATTCTATGCCGAGTCGGGGGGCCAGGTCTCCGACCACGGTGAGATCGTCGGCGACGGATGGCGGGTGGATGTGGACGACGTGAAGAAGCTCGACGGGCGGATTGCCGCGATCGGCACGGTGACCGGAACGATCACCTTTGGGGCGGCGACGGCGCGCATCCCCACCGACCGGCGACGCGACACGGAGCGCAACCACACGGCGACGCACCTCCTCCATGCGGCGCTGCGAGCGGCGTTAGGCGACCACGTGCACCAGGCGGGATCGCTGGTGGCCCCAGACCGGCTGCGCTTCGACTTCACGCACCATGGCCCCATCAAGCCCGAGGTGCTCGACGACATCGAACTCGCGGTAAACCGCGGGATCTGGGCGTCGGTGGACGTGCGTACCGAGCAGCGCCCGTACAAGGAGGCGGTGGCGGAGGGGGCGATGGCGCTGTTCGGCGAGAAGTACGGTGACGTGGTGCGCGTGGTGAAGATCCCCGGGCTCTCGGTCGAGCTCTGCGGCGGGACGCACGTGCGGAATACGGGGCAGATCTCGCTCTTCAAGATCCTGAGCGAGACCGGGGTGGCGGCCGGCGTGCGCCGGATCGAGGCGGTGACGGGGCCGCGCGCGTACGAGGTGCTGCGCGAGAAGGAGCGCACCCTGTTGCGGGTTGGCGATCTCCTCAAGGCGACCCCCGACACCGCGCTCAAGCGGGTGCAGGGATTGCTCGAGGAGCGCAAGGTCCTGGAGAAGCGACTCGAGGAGGCGATGAAGGGGGGCGGCGACCAGGTGAAGTCGCTGCTGGCCGAGGCCTCGACCGTGGACGGGCTCAGGCTGGTGAGCGCGATGGTGCGCGTCGCCGATCCCAAGACGCTGCAGGCGCTGGGCGACGCGCTCCGTGAGCAGCTGGGGTCGGGGATTGCCGCGTTAGGCGCGACGCTCGACGACGGCAAGAGCACGCTGCTCGTGGTGGCCACGGACGACGCGCGCGATCGTGGCGCGCGGGCCGACGCGGTCGTCAAGGCGCTGGCCGAGGTGGCTGGGGGGCGGGGGGGAGGGAAGCCGCACATGGCGCAGGCCGGGATTCCCGATGCCGCGCGCCTTCCTGACGCGCTGGCGGCGCTCGAGCGCACGGTCCGTGCGCTCCTGGGCGCGTGAACGTCGCCGCATGGATCGGCCGCCGCGAGCCGGCGCCCCCGGCGGCGCTGGCCGAGCGACTGCGGGTCCTGGCCGCCGAGGCGCCTGAAGGGGCGCCGCTCCCCGAGGCGATGATCATCGCCTCGGGGAACGTGTTGCGGCGGTTGCTGCACGAAGGGCAGACGGGGCGCGCTGGCGCGCTCGAACTGCTCGCGGCCGACGCGCTGGCAACGTACGCCTTCGAGGCGCAGGGCGAGGCACCGGAGGAGCTCGACGCGCGCTGCACGTGGGCGATGGGGTATCTCTCGCGGATCGCGGAGCGGCCGTGATCGACCTCCACACGCACCTCATTCCCGGGGTCGACGACGGGTCGCGCACCCTCGAGAATTCGGTGCTCGTGCTGGAGCGCTTCGCCGCCGATGGGGTGCGGGTGGTGGCCTGCACGCCGCACCTCAACGCCTCGGCGGCCCACCAGGCACCGGTGACGGCATACGCGGCGCTGCGCCGCCAGCTGCAGGACGCGGCCCCGCCGGGGGTGCAGCTGGTGGCGGGCTTCGAGATCATGCTCGACCGTCCGGGGTGCGACTTGCGGCTGCCGGAGCTTGCGCTGGGCGACTCGCATGCGGTGCTGGTGGAGTTCCCGCGGTCGGGGCTCCCCCCTGGCGCCACCGACGAACTGCTCCGCATCCGGTCGGGCGGGCGGATCCCGGTGGTTGCGCATCCCGAGCGATACCGCGGAGTCTCGGTGGACACCATGCACGTCTGGCGCGACGTGGGGGCGGTGATCCAGGGCGACGCCCAGATGCTGCTGGCGGGCGGGACGAGTGGCAAGCTGGCGCGCGAGATGCTGGAGGAGGGGGTCTACGACCTCCTCGCCAGCGACAACCACGGCGACCGTCGCTCGCTGGCGACGGTGCGGCTGTGGCTGCGCGAGATGGGGGCGGAACGGCAAGGGCGCATGCTGACGGAGGAGAACCCGCGGCGGGTGCTGGCGGACGAGGAGATGGAGCGGGTCCCGCCACTGCGCGAGGGGCCGTCGATCTGGGAGCGCCTGCGCGCGCTGCTGGGGCGTCGTTAGGGGAGTTCGGCGGCGAAATCCGGTCAACGAGGAATCACGGGATGGAAGCGTTCGAGAGTGTGGCCAGCGAGCGAGCGGGGACGCGATTGCGCGACCTCGCGGCACTCGCCATGCGGACGGCCGAGGCCTTGGCCCCGGAGATCGCCCGGGCCGCCGCGCTCGTGCGCCGCACATTGGATGGGGGCGGGACGCTCCTGTTCTGCGGTAACGGCGGGTCGGCGGCCGACGCGCAGCACATGGCGACCGAGTACGTCGTGCGCTACATGCGCAACCGCCGCGCGCTCCCGGCCATCGCGCTCACCACGGACACCTCGCTCCTGACGGCGGCGGGGAACGACCTCGGCTTCGACGAGATCTTCTCGCGGCAGGTCGAGGCGCTGGCGCGTCCGGGCGACCTGCTCGTGATCCACTCGACGAGCGGCAACTCTCCGAATGTGCTCAGGGCGGCGGAGGCTGCGCGCGCCAAGGGCGTGGCGGTCCTGTCGCTCTCCGCCCGCGACGGCGGCGCGTTGCGCCCTCTGTCCGACCTTGCCCTCGTGATCCCGACCGACCGCACTGACCGCGCCCAGGAGATCCACCTGTGCGTGCAGCACCTGATCTGCGAAGTGGTCGAGGACGCCCTGTCCGGGTAGGAACCTCTCGTCTTCTCGTCCTCTCGTCTTCTCGTCTTCTCGTCTTCTCGTCTTCTCGTATTCTCGCCTCCCATGACATTCTCGTTGACCGGCAAGCGTGCACTCGTCACCGGCGGCTCGCGCGGTATCGGCGGCGCCACGTCCAGGCTCCTGGCGCAGAGCGGCGCCGACGTCGTGGTGCACTACCGATCGCGCTTGGCCGACGCGGAGGCGATGGTCGCCGAGGTCCGCCGCATGGGGCGGCGGGCGTTCGCGGTGGCGGCGGAGCTCGCCGATCGCGCCGCCGTCGACGCGATGTATGCGCGCATCCGGGCCGAATGGGGGGGGCTCGACATCTTCGTGGCCAACGCAGGGATCTGGCCGGAGGAGGACGTCGCGGTCGCCGACATGCCTGACGAGCGGTGGAGCCGGACGATGGCCGAGAACGTCGACGGGATGTTCTACAGCACGCGGGGGGCATTGCGGCTGATGGGGGAGGGGGGGCGGGTGGTACTGGTGAGCAGCACGGCCGGGCAGCGCGGCGAGTCGATGCACGCCGACTACGCGGCGTCGAAGGGGGCGATGATCTCCTTCACCAAGTCGGTGGCCATCGAGGTGGCGCGGCGCGGGATCACGGTGAACAGTGTCGCCCCCGGGTGGGTGGACACCGAGATGTGCGACGGCGCCTTCGCCGGCGGCGGGCGCGATCGCATTGCCGGGACCATCCCGGTGGGGCGCGTGGCGACGCCGGCTGACATTGCCGGGCCGATCGTCTTCCTGTGCACGGCCGAGGCGCGGCACGTGACGGGAGAGGTCGTCAACGTGAACGGGGGGAGCGTGCTGTGCGGGTAGTGGCCGTGGTCTTCACCGGCGGGACGATCTCGATGCGCTTCGATGCCGGAATCGGCGGCGCCGTCCCTGCGTTAGGCGCCGACGAGATCGTCGCCGCCGCGCGAGGGATCGAGGATGTCGCGACGCTGCGGGTGGAGGAGTGGGGGCGGTATCCCGTCCCGCACATGACCGTCGAGCGGCAATGGGCGCTGCGCAACCGGCTCATGGCGCTCGTCGGCGATCCGGCGATCGATGGCGTGGTCGTGACGCACGGAACCGACACGATCGAGGAGTCGGCCTACCTCGCGACGCGCTCGATCGCGACGGACAAGCCGATCGTCTTCACTGGCGCCATGCGCAATGCCAGCGAGCTGTCGTGGGATGGACCGGCGAACCTGTCCGATTCCGTGCGGGTGGCGGCGTCGGACGCGGCGCGAGGGCAGGGGACGCTCGTCATGCTGAACGGGCGCGTCTTCTCGGCGCTCGACGTCACCAAGGCGCACACGCACCTCCTCGATGCCTTCGAGAGCCCGGGGTTGGGGCCGATCGGGGTCGTCGATGACGGCGAGGTCGTCTTTCGCCGCTCGCTCCCCCCGTTCGCACCGATCCTGACCCCGGTGGCCCCGGCGACCCCGGTGGATATCGTGACGGCGTATGCGGGGGCCGACGCGCGCGTTCTCGACGTTTCCCGGACGACGGCGCGCGGGGTGGTGGTGGCGGCGCTGGGGCGGGGCAATGTCCCGCCGGCGATGGCCGAGGGGATTGGGCGATGCCTCGCCGCGGGCGTCCCGGTAGTCGTGGCCTCGCGCGCTCCGCGCGGGCGCGTGGGGACGACGTATGGCTACGAGGGGGGCGGGCGGCAGTTGGCGAACCTCGGGGCGATCTTCACTGGGGCTCGGCGTCCGCAGCAGGCGCGCATCGACCTGATGCTGGCGTTAGGCGACGGGCTCACGGGCGATGCCCTTCGCGCCGTGTTCGATACCTGACGCGCGACACGACCACCATGCGCCGGCGCCCCCAGCCCCATCCCGTGCTCAACCCGCCCCAGGAGGTGCGGGAGATCGCGCGCATACTGGAGGAGGCGGGTTACGAGACGTGGTGCGTGGGGGGGGCGGTGCGCGATGCGCTGCTCGGGCTCCGACACCTCGATTGGGATCTGGCGACATCGGCCACGCCGCCAGAGATCAAGCGGACGTTCCGGCGGACGATTCCCGTGGGGGAGCAGTTCGGGACCATCGGCGTCCTCGACCGGCACGGGCGGTTGCACGAGGTGACGACGTTTCGACGCGACGTGCAGACCGACGGGCGGCACGCGGTGGTGGAGTTCGGTGCCTCGCTGGACGAGGACCTGGCCCGGCGCGACTTCACGATCAACGCCATTGCCTTCTCGCCGCGTCGCGGCGCGTTGCACGATCCCTTTCACGGACGGGACGACCTTGCGCATGGCGTCGTGCGTGCCGTGGGGGTGCCGCGGGAACGGATGACGGAAGACCGGCTGCGCGCCTTGCGGGCGGTGCGCTTCGCCGGGCGCTTCGGCTTCCGCATCGAGCCGGCGACCTGGGCGGCGATCGTGGAGAGCGCACCGTACCTCCCGCGCCTCTCGCGCGAGCGGGTCAAGCAGGAGCTCGAGAAGACGATGCAGCAGGTCGCCCTCCCGAGTCGCGCGCTCTCGCTGTGGCGGAGCGCCGGCGCCTTGCGCGCGCTCATCCCGGTGCTCGACGCGCAACCGGCGTGGGCGTCGCGCGGCGCGGACTTCGTGGCGCTGCCCGATGCCACGGGTGATGCGGGGCGTGCCCGGCGCCGCACGCTCTTGCGGCTGGCGACCCTGTTCGTCGGCCTGGAGCACGAGGCGGTAGTACACGCCTTGCGCGACCTGCGCTTTTCCAACCGGGACGTCGACTGGATTGCGGCGCTGGCGGTGCAAGCCACCTCGCTGCGTCCGCACGTGCGCTCGGCAATCGAGGCGTCGGAACCGCCGGGCAACGCAGTGCTGCGCCGATGGGCTGCGGCGTGCGGGCGCACGCGGGTCGCCGACACCCTTCGCGTTGTCGTGGCCACGCTGGCGGGGGAGGTCGCGCTGGGGCGTGTGCCTGAAGGGGAGGAGGAGGCCACGGGTGGAGCGGGGGATGCCGCCGCGGCGTCGGCGTTCCGCGCCGAGGAGGGGGGGCGCGCGCGCAGCCTGTACCGGCGCGCGCTGCGCGTGGCGTATCGCGATCCGGTGGAGGTGACCGATCTCGCGGTCGACGGCGAGGACCTGATGCGCGAGGGCGGGGTGGCGCGCGGGCCGGCGTTAGGCGTGATGCTGCGTCGTCTGCGCGACGCGGTGGTCGACGATCCGTCGCGAAACGAGCGCGCCGAGCTGCTGCGGCTGGCGCGCGAGTGGGCGCCGCCGGCAGGGGAGGGTTAGGTGGTCTTCATTCGAGGTCCACACCCCGAGGCAAGCATCTGGCACCACTTTCGTGGGGCGGGCGACGGCTTCACCTTCGGCGATCGCGATGGGATCTGCGAGGCGCAGGTGATGGCAAACGCCGACCGGGTCGTCGAGCTGTATCTTGCCCTGGCCGAACACCTCCCGCCGGCCGTGTCGGTGGCGATCGACGACCTGCGCACCGGGGTGATCTGGCGGGGAGAGGACCTCGCGCTCGTGGACGTGCGTGACGCGGTGGCGCGCCTGAAGCTGGCGATCTCGACCCACGCGGGCGTCGAGGTGACGTTGGTGGGGGCCGACGACCAGCTGACGATCACGCCCAACCTCGACATCTTCATCTACGCCCGCAC
Organism: Gemmatimonadota bacterium; assembly: GCA_027346425.1. GTDB lineage: Bacteria > Gemmatimonadota > Gemmatimonadetes > Gemmatimonadales > Gemmatimonadaceae > SCN-70-22. The sequence goes on from DAIESF010000042.1 coordinate 7,938, forward strand.
CGACCGGTGGCTGTACCTTTTGCAGGGGAAGGGGCTGCGCCGGCGCCGGAGCCTGCGCGCGCGTAGCTGGCGCCTGGCACGAGGCGAGTTCGCCCCGGCGCCGGCGATGACCGTCGCCCTGCGAGATGCCGCTGAGCGCCTGGGGTTGTCGCTGCAGCCGACGGAGGGGGCGTGAAGGCGCGACGCCCGTCGCGTGGCGAGGGGTCGCTGTTCGCCCCACCCCCCGAGGCGCAGCCGCTGGCGGCGCGCATGCGTCCGCGGACGCTCGAGGAATACGTCGGGCAGGCGCACCTGCTCGCCCCCGGCAAGTCGCTGCGCGAGGCAATCGAGCAGGGGACCGTGACGTCGATGATCTTCTGGGGACCGCCGGGGACCGGGAAGACGACGCTCGGGCTGCTCATTGCCCGCTATACCAAGCGGGAGTTCGTCCCGTTCTCAGCGGTGACCGAAGGGGTGCCGCGTGTGCGGGAGATCATCGCCGAGGCCGAGGAGCGCCTGGCGATGGGGCGCGGGACGATCCTCTTCGTGGACGAGATCCACCGCTTCAACCGCGCGCAGCAGGATGCCTTCCTCCCGGCGGTCGAGCGGGGGGTGGTGACACTGGTGGGGGCGACGACGGAGAACCCGTCGTTCGAACTCAATGGAGCGCTGCTCTCGCGCGCCCGCGTCGTCGTCCTCGAGCCGTTAGGCACGGAGGCGATGGAGGCGCTGCTGGCTCGTGCCGTGACGGATTCCGAGCGCGGCCTCGGCGCCACCGGGATCTCGGCCGAGTCAGGGGCCCTGGCGTGGCTGGCGCGCGAGGCCGATGGCGACGCGCGCCGGGCGCTGAACGTCCTCGAGGCCGCGGCG
>DAIESF010000055.1 GCA_027346425.1 Gemmatimonadota bacterium
GTCGCAGACCGAACGCCTCGCCCTCTCGCTCACCGGGCGCACGTTCTGGGGGAACGGTGGGATCGGGAGCGAACCGCGCACGGCGTTGCTCGACGTCCCGCTCGTCGATCGCCTTGCGCTCGAGATGGCGGCGCACGAGGAAGCGGAGCGGCGTGCGCTGGATGGCGAACTCGCCGAGCTGGCCGCTGCCTGGCGCGAAGCCGATGAGATTGCGGCGATCGCCGACGCGCTGATCCCCGTCTAGAGCTCTCGTGCTGCAGAAGGTGCATGCACGCACCGGGTGACATCAGGGTGGATCAAGTCCCGCGCTGAGCGTGGCCGCGGCACGCCACGCGCGTAGTTGGTTCGCACCGGCGGCGCTCCCCTTGCGCGCCAGCAACGATGCAATGCATGTTCCCCTTTCATTCAGAGGGGAACCATCGTGCTCGCTCCCGAGGGTGGACTGCTCCGTGGTACGCTCGATCTCCTGATCCTCAAGGCTGTCTCCTGGGGGCCGCGCCACGGCTATGCCGTCGCCGAGTGGGTGCGCATGGTGACGGACGAGGAACTCCTCGTGGAGGAGGGACCGCTGTACACCGCCCTTCACCGCTTGGAGAAGCAGGGGTGGATCGTGGCCGAGTGGGGGTACTCGGAGAACAATCGCAAGGCGAAGTACTACCAGCTCAGCCGTCGCGGGCAACAGCAACTGCGTGACGAGGTGTCGAACTGGGAGCGCTACGTGCGGGCGATCGGCAAGGCGATCGGGGCGAGCGCCCCGGCTCCGGCCTGACGCCCATGCGCATGCGCCGAGTCTTCAGGCTGGATGCCGGGCGCCGCGTCGTGGAGCGCGAGGTGGACGACGAGCTCGCGTTCCATCTCGAGATGCGCGCCAGAAAGCTGATGGAACGCGGACTGCCGCCCGACGAGGCGCACCGCGAGGCACTGCGACAGTTCGGCGACCTGGAAGCGGTCCGCGCGAGCTGCGTCACCACGGACCATGAACGGGAACGCATGATCAAGCGCGTGAACTTTCTCGCGGAACTCCGGCAGGACTTTGCGCAGGCGCTCCGCGTCCTGCGCAACAACCCTGCCTTCGCCGTCACGGTGATCCTCATGCTCGCCCTGGGGATTGGCGCCAACACGGCGATCTTCACCCTTGTCGACGCCGTTCTCCTGCGCACCCTTCCGGTGCGAAACGCCAAGGAGCTCGTCGTCGTTGGCGATCCGGCGCGCACGTCGTCATTGATGTTCAGCGACGCCCTGCAGACGAGTCTCCTGTCGTACCCGATCTACAAGGATCTGCGAGACAACAACGCCATCGTGAGCGGGCTGTTCGCCACCGGTAGGTCCGACCGGCTGGACGTTCAGGTCGAGCGCTCAGGTGGTGAACTCGAACACCCGCGCGGGCGCTTCGTTTCGGGCAACTACTTCCAGGTACTGGGAGTCCCGGCGGCGATCGGCCGCACGTTCGACGGGAGTGAGGACCAGGCGATCGGCGGCGCCCCGGTCGTCACGATCAGCCATGCGTACTGGATGAGCCGATTCAACGGCGATCGCGCTGTGATCGGCCGCCCGGTGATGATCAACGGGGCGACATTCACCATCATCGGGGTCACGCCGCCGACGTTCACCGGCGAGATCGTCGGCACGTCGATCGATGTCTGGATCCCGATCACGATGCGTGACGTGCTCTCTCCCAACGCGCGCATCCTCGACGAACCACGGGCGCACTGGCTCCTCCTCATGGGGCGACGCGCTCCGGGTGTCTCGCTCGCCGCAGCCCGCGATGGCTTTACCACGCTGGTTCGCCGATTCGTCGGTGCGCACCTGCCGTCCGGGGTGTCGCCGGAGGATATCCGCACCCTCCCGGTCTTCGTTTCCGATGGATCGCGTGGCGTGTCGCGCGTGCGCGCCACGTACGCCCTTCCGCTGCTGACGCTGATGGTCGGCGTCGGGCTGTTGCTGTTGATCGTTTGTGCGAACGTCGCCAACCTGCTCCTTGCCCGCTCGGTGGCGCGTGCTCGTGAGATGACGGTTCGGGTGGCTATCGGCGCGGGGCGCTTCCGCATCGTGCGCCAGCTGCTGACAGAGGCGTTCGTCCTGGCCATGCTCGGCGCCGCGGCCGGACTCGCCCTGGCGTGGTATGGCAGCCAGGTCCTCGTTGCCCTGGCCAGCGGCGGCGGGAGCGCGATCCCCATCGGGGTCCGGCTCGACCTTCCGGTGCTTGTCTTCACCGTCCTGGCCTCGGTGCTCGCCGTGGCGCTCTTCGGACTGGCGCCGGCACTCAGCGCCTCGCGCGTCGATTTGGCGTCGGCGATGCGGGCGCACGCGCGCTCGGTCACCGGGAGCGGAGGGGCGCGTCGCGCGCGCCGACTCCCGTTAGGCCAGTTCCTCATCGCCGGGCAGGTGGCACTCTCCCTCGTCCTGCTGGTCGGTGCCGGCCTCCTCGTGCGTTCACTCCAGCAAATCGAGCGTACCGACACCGGGCTCGACCGAGATCATCTCCTCATTGTCGATCTCAACAAGACGGCCCGCGGCTACAGCGGGGCGCGGACGGCCAACCTCGTGCGCGAGATTGGCGAACGCCTGTCCCGTCTTCCCGGGGTCGCGGCGGTCAGCTACTCCGAGAACGGGATCTTCAGCGGGACCGAGTCGATGGTGTCGATGCAGGTGACGGGATACACCCCACGCACCGCCGACGACAGTGTCGCGTACTACGACCGCGTCGGTCCCGCGTACGTGCACGCCATCGGCGGGCGCCTCCTGCAGGGGCGCGAGTTCGGCCCCGAGGATACGGACAAGTCCGAACGTGTCGCGATGATCAACGAGACCATGTCGCGCCACTATTTCGGGGGCGAGAGCCCGCTCGGTCGCTTTATTCGCTTCGACGACTCCGTCGCTGTGCGCATCGTCGGCGTGGTGGCCGACATTCGCGACCACTCCCTCGACGGTGCCCCCGCCAGGCGCTTCTACCTTCCCTACGTGCAGTTCGCC
>DAIESF010000060.1 GCA_027346425.1 Gemmatimonadota bacterium
CCGCGACCGCGCCCTCAAGCGCCTCCGCGAAGGCGACGTCGGCCGCGCCCTCTCCAGCTTCGCCGCCTGATCGCGCGTCACGCTGGTCGCTGGTCAACGCAACGGGCGAGCCTCAACGGCTCGCCCGTTGCGCGTCCCGGAACCTCGCCGGCCTCACCCAACTGTACGCGCCATACCTGCCCTGAACGCCCCCCCCGCGCCCCCTTTCGCGAGTCACATTCATGCTGTTGATTGCCCACATGGCCCCGTGTCGCCCCTCGTCTTCTCGTCTTCTCGTCTTCTCTTGATCTCCCTCAACAACGTCCACAAGGCGTTCGGCCCCAAAAAGGTGCTGCAGGGCTTCACCCTCGACGTCAACGAGGGAGAGACGATGGTCATCATCGGCTACTCGGGGAGCGGCAAGTCGGTGGCCATCAAGCACATCGTCGGCCTCCTCGAGCCCGACGAAGGGAGCGTCATGGTCGACGGTCTCGAAGTGCCATCCCTCCCCAGGCGCGAGCTGTATGCGCTCCGCGCCCGCATTGGCTACGTCTTCCAGTTCGCCGCCCTCTTCGACTCCCTCTCCATCGGCGAGAACGTCGCCATGGGGCTCCGAAAGCAGGGGCAGCTGTCGGCGCGCGAGATCGACCAACGCGTGCACGAGGTCCTCGAACTCGTCGACCTCCCCAACGTGCAGGATCGCTTCCCCGCCGAGCTCTCCGGCGGAATGCGCAAGCGCGTCGGACTGGCCCGCGCCGTCGCCCTCCGCCCCAAGTACATCCTGTACGACGAACCCACAACCGGCCTCGATCCGGTGACCAGCGCTGTGATCGACGAACTCATGGTCCGCATGCGCGACAAGCTCGGCGTCACCGGAATCGTCATCACTCACGACATGCGCAGCGCCTATCGTGTGGGGACCAAGATCGCCATGCTCTACGAGGGCAAGGTGCGCCAGGTCGGCACCGTCGACGAGATCCGCAACAGCGCCGACCCGATCGTCCGTCAGTTCGTCGAGGGGCGCCCCGAAGTCGACGACGAGTCGTCCCACGGAATCTGACCAATGGCGAGCGGTGCGTCGCGGGCCCGGGAGGAAGTATCGGCGGGAGGCGTCGTCGTGCGAATCGCCGACGGACGCCCCCTCTTCCTCCTCATTCGCGACTCCTATCGCAACTGGGGCTTCCCCAAGGGACACCTCGAACCGGGTGAGACCGCCGACGCCGCCGCCATGCGCGAGGTCGCCGAGGAAACAGGGCTTCAAACGCTGAGGCTGCGGGGCGAGATCGAGGCCATCGACTGGTACTTCCGCTTCCGGGGGCGGCTGATCCACAAGGTCTGCCACTTCTATTTGATGGAGACCGACAGCTCGGCCACCTGTCCGCAGCGCGATGAAGGAATCACCGCGTGTCGGTGGGAGCCGTTCGAGCGCGCGTCCGATCTAGTCTCGTACGAGAACGCGCGCGCCGTCCTCCGGCGCGCCTTCGACCTCGTCAGCGCCCCGTCGACTGCCTCCTGATCACATGAACGAGGTGGTCCTCGGCGGGGCGGTCCCGCTCTCCGTGCTCGTCTATGCCGCGAGGGACCGCGCGCGACACGTGGTCAAGGAGGCCTTTCCCCGCCGGCGTACCCGTCTCTCGCTCGTCCGCAACGTCCGGGAGTTCGAGCGCGCCTTTCGCGTCGGGTTGATCGACGCCGCGCTGGTCGACCTCGGTGGTCCGGCCGAGGACGTGATGCGGGCGATCGAACTGGCGCGCGAGTTCCCCAGCACCCCGTTCATCGCCCTCACCCCGTACCGCCCCAACGACGCCTCGATTGCGGCGCGGGCCGCGGCCTACGATTTCGCCGACATGCTCGTGGAGGGGACAGACGACCACGTGGTGCGAGAGGTCGTGGCGCTCCGGGCCTTCACGACCCGATTCGCCGAGGCGCTGGCCCCCCCGCCCGAATCGCTGCACCTGGACACCCCGCTGCGGCGTGACAGCTGGCGTGTCGTCGTGGGGCACGCCGGACGCCCCATCCATACGAATGTGGTGGCGGCGGCGCTCGGCGTCACCCGCGAGCACCTCAGTCGCGCGTTCGGGGCGGCGGGGGCGCCCAACCTCAAGCGGGTGATCGACCTCGTCCGCCTTGCCGCCGCCGCTGAGCTGTCGAAGAATCCGGGATATGACGTTGGCGACGTGGCCCGCGTACTCGGGTTCGCGTCGTCGTCTCACCTGAGCACCACCTCGCAGCGCATCGTAGGGATTCGCCCCACCTCGCTCGCCCGTCTCCGCACGGTCGACCTCGTCGATCGCTTCGTCCACGGCCGGATGCGGAGCCGTCCGGCAGCGGTGCGTACGCGCAGAGCGGGCAGTTAGTCGCCCAGCGGGGCCTCGATCGCCCCCCCCGCGGAGGGTGAGGTTCCCCGGCACGGTTCACGGGCGGGGACGCAGCCGGGGGTGCACTATCCGTTCGAGTGGGAATTCCCTCCCCACTTCGCTTGAATGCCGTCCTGCCTTGTGATAATTTTCACAAGCTTTACACCCTACGCACTCCGATTCTTTCCTGCCACGGTCTCGTTATGGCTTCCGATACGATCCTGCGTCCCGGCGAAATCAAGGACATTCTCCTCCGCGAAATCGAGGCGGCGGACCTGCATGCACTCGACGTCGAAGAGGTGGGGACAGTCCTCGAGGTGAAGGACGGGATCGCCCGCATTTACGGCCTCAAGAAGGCGATGGCAGGTGAAATGCTCGAGATCACGTCGTCCGAGACCGGCAACAAGGTCGTCGGCCTGACGCTGAACCTCGAGGAAGACAACATCGGCGCCGTCATCCTCGGCGACTACTTGCAGCTGAAGGAAGGCGACGAAGTGCGCCGCACCTCGCGCGTGCTCGAGGTTCCGGTCGGCCCGGCGCTGGTGGGCCGCGTCGTCGACGCGCTGGGGCGCCCCATCGACGGCAAGGGGCCGGTTGTCACTCCGCACACCCGCCTCGTCGAGTCGCAGGCCCCCGGGATCATCGTTAGGCAGCCGGTGAAGGAACCGCTGCAGACGGGCATCAAGTCGATCGACGCCATGATCCCGATCGGCCGTGGCCAGCGCGAGCTCATCATCGGCGACCGCGGCACCGGCAAGACGGCCATCGCCGTCGACACGATCATCAACCAGAAGGGGCAGGGGGTCACCTGCGTCTACGTCGCCATCGGGCAGAAGGCGTCGACGGTGGCCTCGGTGGTCGAGAAGCTGCGCCAGCAGGGGGCGATGGACTACACCATCGTCGTCGTGGCCGCGGCGTCCGACCCGGCGCCCATGCAGTACATCGCGCCCTACACCGGCGCAGCGATGGCCGAGTACTTCATGTACGACGAGGGCCAGGCCACGCTCTGCGTGTACGACGACCTCTCCAAGCAGGCCGCCGCCTACCGCCAGCTCTCCCTGGTGCTCCGCCGCCCACCGGGCCGTGAAGCCTTCCCGGGCGACGTCTTCTACCTCCACTCCCGCCTCCTCGAGCGCGCCGCCAAGCTGCGCGAGGACCAGGACGTGGTCGACGGCAAGGTGATCAAGAAGCCGGGCGGCTCGCTCACCGCGCTCCCCATCATCGAAACGCAGGCCGGTGACGTCTCGGCCTACATCCCGACCAACGTCATCTCGATCACCGACGGGCAGATCTTCCTCGAGACGGACCTCTTCTACTCCAACGTCCGCCCCGCCATCAACGCCGGTATCTCGGTCTCCCGCGTCGGTGGCTCGGCGCAGATCAAGGCGATGCGATCGGTCGCCGGCCGCCTGCGCCTCGACCTCGCGCAGTACCGCGAACTCGAGGCCTTCGCTGCCTTCGCCTCGGACCTCGATGCCGCGACCAAGAAGCAGCTCGAGCGTGGCGCCCGTACGGTGGAGGTGCTCAAGCAGCCGCAGTACGCGCCGATGCCGGTCGAGCAGCAGGTCATGATCATCTACGCCGTCTCCAACGGCTTCATCGACGACGTCCCGGTCGCCAACGTGCGCGAGTGGGAGCGCGGCTTCCTCGCGTTCATGAGCGCCCAGTTCCCGCAGGTGGGCGACGCCATCCGGAAGGAGAAGGTGCTGTCGACGGACACCGAGACCGCGCTGAAGCAAGGTATCGAAGCCTTCACGAAGGTCGCGAGATAGTGACGCCTCTCGTCCTCTCATCTTCTCGTCTTCTCGTCTTCTAGATCATGGCAAAAGGAAGAGAACTGAAGGCCCGCATCAAGTCGACCGAGAACACCCGGAAGATCACGCGCACCCTGGAGATGGTGTCGACGTCGAAGATGAAGCGGGCGCAGGACCGGGTGCAGGCGGCCCGGCCGTATGCGAACGCCCTGTCCGACGTCATCTCCTCGCTCTACACCGCGGAGCTGGCCGAGCAGTTCCCGCTGCTCCGCCAGCCGGCCAAGCCGCGCCGGGCCGCGGTCATCCTGATCAACTCGAACCGCGGCCTCGCCGGCGCCTTCAACTCGAACCTGATCAAGGAGGCCCGTGCGCAGCTGCAACGGCTCCGCGCCCAGGGGATCGAGACCGAGGTCCACATCTCGGGGCGCAAGGCGATCGGCTACTTCCGCTACCTCGGCGAACCGCTGGCCGTCGCCCGCACCGACATCAGCGACCGCCCCACGTCCGACGACGCGGCCTCGCTGGTCGACAGCCTGATGCAGCGCTTCATCGACGGGTCGCTCGACGCGGTGTACGTGGTCTACGCCCAGTTCAAGTCGGCCCTCTCCTGCCCGCCCACCACGACGCAGGTCCTCCCGGTCATCCCGCCCAAGCGCACGGGCGCCGCGCCGGACTACCTGCTCTTCCCGTCGGCGGAACAGATCCTCACCGAGTTGCTCCCGTCGTACGTGCGCAACACGATGTACCGCACGCTGGTCGAAACCGCCGCCGCCGAGCACATCGCCCGGCGCACGGCCATGAAGAACGCCACCGATAACGCGGGGGAGATCCTCAACACCCTCCGCCGCACGTACAACAGAGCCCGCCAGGCGCAAATCACGCAGGAAATCGCCGAGATCGTCGGCGGAGCGGCGGCGCTGGAATAGAGGACGGAAGGACAAGGAGGCGAGAAGGCGAGGGTCTTCTCCCTGCTCGTCCGTCTTCGGTGCGCGGAAGCGCCGCAGTTTGCTGGTGAGTGAGTGCGTTGGTTGGATGGTCAGGTCGTACCACGTCAGTTCGTAGCGTCTTCTCGTCTTCTCGTCTTCTCGTCTTCTCGTCTTCTAGAGACATGTCAGCAACCGCCGCTCCCCAGGCCATCGGCCGCATCGTTCAGGTCATCGGTCCCGTCGTCGACGTCGAGTTCGACACCGATAACCTGCCCGAGCTCTACAACGCGCTCGAGATCCGTGGCAAGACCGATTCGGGCGACCCCATCCGCGTCGTCGTCGAGGTGCAGCAGCACATCGGGCGAAACCAGGTGCGCGCGGTCGCCATGTCGACCACCGACGGCGTCGTCCGTGGCATGGAGGCACTCGATACCGGCGCCGCCATCTCGGTCCCGGTCGGCGCCGCCGCGTTAGGCCGCATCCTCAACGTCCTCGGCGAGCCAGTGGACAACGGTGCCGACATCCCGGCGTCGGTCGAGCGCTGGCCGATCCACCGCAAGCGCCCCGACTTCGTCGACCTCGAGCCCAAGACGCAGATCTTCGAGACCGGCATCAAGGTCATCGACCTCATCGCCCCGTTCGTGAAGGGCGGAAAGATCGGGCTCTTCGGCGGCGCCGGCGTCGGCAAGACGGTCGTCATCCAGGAACTCATCAACAACGTCGCCAAGGGACACGGCGGCAAGTCGGTCTTCTGTGGCGTGGGTGAGCGCACCCGCGAAGGGAACGACCTCTACCTCGAGTTCAAGGAAGCCGGCATCCTCGATTCCGTCGCCCTGATCTACGGACAGATGAACGAGCCGCCGGGCGCCCGACTCCGCGTCGGCCTCTCCGGACTCACCGTCGCCGAGTACTTCCGCGATCGCGAGCACGCCGACGTGCTCGTCTTCATCGACAACATCTTCCGCTTCACGCAGGCCGGATCGGAAGTGTCGGCACTCCTCGGCCGCATGCCGAGCGCCGTGGGCTACCAACCGACGCTGGCCACGGAGATGGGCGACCTGCAGGAGCGCATCACCTCGACGCGCAATGGCTCGATCACCTCGGTGCAGGCGATCTACGTCCCCGCCGACGACCTCACCGACCCGGCGCCGGCCACCGCCTTCGCCCACCTCGACGCAACCGTCGTGCTCAACCGCAAGATCACCGAACTCGGGATCTATCCCGCGGTCGACCCGCTCGACTCGTCGTCGCGAATCCTCGATCCGCAGTTCATCGGCGAGCGCCACTACAAGGTGGCTATCGAGGTCCAGCGCATCCTGCAGCGCTACAAGGAACTCCAGGACATCATCGCCATCCTCGGGATGGACGAACTCTCCGAGGATGACAAGAAGGTCGTGGGTCGTGCCCGCCGCCTGCAGCGCTTCATGTCGCAGCCGTTCGCCGTCGCCGAGCAGTTCACCGGCATGAAGGGCGCCTACGTGAAGCTCGACGAGACCATCTCGTCGTTCGAGCGCCTGTGCGCCGGCGAGTTCGATCACTATCCGGAGCAGGCCTTCTTCATGTGCGGCGGCGCCGACGACATCGCGAAGAACGCCGAGCGCCTCGCCAAGGCCTGATCATGCTCAAGGTCTCGGTCATTTCGCCGGAGCGCACGTTGTTCGAGGGGGAGGTGGAATCGGTCACCGCCCCCGCGTTCGACGGCGAAGTGGGGATCCTCACCTCGCATGCGCCGATGATGACGCTGCTAGGCAAGGGGACGCTCCGCCTCGGCTCCAACGGCGCGCAGGGGGTCTTCGCCGTGGAAGGCGGCTTCCTGCAGGTGGTGGACAATCACGTGCGGGTCGTGACGGAGAAGGCCGAGCAGGTGTAACGCCGCTGGGGGCCGAGGAGGCAACGGACGTGTCCGACCGCTACATCCTCGGGGTGTCCGCCTTCTATCACGACAGTGCCGCCTGTCTCGTCCGCAATGGCGAGATCATCGCCGCGGCGCAGGAGGAACGTTTCAGTCGCCGCAAGGGCGACGAGGCGATTCCCTCCCGCGCCGCGGCGTTCTGCTTGCGGCAGGGCGGGATCGACGCCTCGCGCCTCGACGCCGTCGCCTTCTATGACAAGCCCCTCCTCAAGCTCGATCGCCTCCTCGAGACCTACCTCGCCATTGCGCCGCGCGGGGTGCGATCGTTCCTTCACGCCGCGCCGCGCTGGAGCCGCCAGCGCCTGACGCTGGAGCAGCAGCTGCGCGAGGCGTTAGGCGGCTACCAGGGGCGGATGCTCTTCGCCGAGCATCACGAGTCGCATGCGGCGAGCGCCTTCTTCCCGTCGCCATTCCACGACGCGGCGGTCCTCACCATCGACGGGGTGGGGGAGTGGGCCACCGCCAGCATCGCTCACGGCCAGGGGAACCGCCTCACGCTCCTCCGCGAGCAGCACTTCCCGGATTCGTTAGGGTTGCTGTACTCGGCCTTCACGCACCATGCCGGCTTTCGGGTGAACTCGGGCGAGTACAAGCTGATGGGGCTCGCCCCGTACGGGGAGCCACGGTACATGGAGGCGATCTATCGACACCTCGTCTCGCTGCGCGACGATGGGTCGTTCATCCTCGATCAACGCTACTTCGACTACATGGGCGGGCTGGCGATGACGAACCGGCGCTTCTCGGCGCTGTTCGGTGGCCCGCCGCGCGTCCCCGAGTCGCCGCTCACCCAGCGGGAGATGGATCTCGCCCGCTCGGTGCAGGAGGTGTGTGAGGAAGTGGTGCACCGCATGGCCCGCACCGCGATGCGGGTGACCGGGAGCCGGCGATTGTGCCTGGCGGGTGGAGTGGCGCTCAACGCCGTGGCCAACGGGAAGCTGCTGCGCGACGGCGTGGCCGACGAGCTCTGGATCCAGCCCGCGGCCGGCGATGCGGGGGGGGCGGTGGGGGCGGCGCTCCTCGCCTGGCACCGCTACTTCCAGGGAGCGCGAGCCCCCGATGGCGTGCACGATGGGATGCACGGTGCACTGCTCGGCCCCGCGTATGCCGCCCCCGAGATTCGTGCCGCGCTCGATGCCGAGGGGGCGGTGCTGCACGGGATGTCGCGCGACGACGTGGTGGCACGCGCCGCCGACGCCCTGGCCGCGGGGCAGGTGGTGGGGTGGTTCGACGGGGCGATGGAGTTCGGTCCGCGCGCGTTAGGCGCCCGCAGTATCCTCGCCGACCCGCGCGCCTCCCACATGCAGGCCACCATCAACCGGAAGATCAAGTTCCGCGAGGGGTTCCGCCCCTTCGCCCCGGCGGTCCTCGCCGAGCGCGCACACGAGTACTTCGACATCGACCGCCCGTCGCCGTACATGCTCCTCGTGGCCCCCGTCGCGGCCGCGCGGCGCACCCCGGCTGCGGACAGCGGCGCCTGGGGGATCGATCGTCTCAACGAGCGGCGCTCCGACATCCCGGCCGTCACTCACCTCGATTACTCGGCGCGGCTGCAGACCGTCACGCGCGAGTCGTCGCCCGGGCTCCACGAACTCCTCACGGCCTTCGAACGGCGCACCGGCTGTCCCGTGCTCGTCAACACGTCGTTCAACGTGCGAGGGGAACCGATCGTCTGCGATGCGCGCGACGCCTACGCCTGCTTCATGCGGACCGACCTCGACGTGCTCGCCATTCCTCCGTTCGTGCTCTACAAGGGGGAGCAACCACTCACCGACGCCGCGCGATGGCACACGACCCTCATCCCCGACTGACGGCGTCCGAGGGGCGGCGCTTCGCGCTCACCGTGGCCGGCGGCTTCGCGGTGCTCGCGGCGGTCGCCGCCCTCCGTTCGCGTCCCTCGCTCTCCGTGGCAATCGCCATCGTTGCCGGCGCTTTCGCACTCGGCGCCGTCGTCGCCCCCGCGCGGCTTGGCCCGGTGCGCGCCGCCTGGATGGCGCTCGGCGTGGCGCTGTCACGCGTCACCGCACCACTATTCTACGCAGTCCTGTACTGGGTCGTCCTCACGCCCATTGGCTTGGTGCGCCGTACGTTCGGGCACTCACCGCTGGCCCGCGATGCGGGGGCGCGGAGCTTCTGGATCGAGCGTGAACCGCTGGACGACGACACCGCGCGCCGCCGCATGGAGCGCCAGTTCTGAGACAGGGGGGAGATCGGCATGCTGCACGTGATGCGTGAGTTGTGGGCGTTCATGCGGGAGCGGAAAAAGCTCTGGCTGCTGCCGATCGTTGTCGTCCTCGTGCTGTCGGGGGCGCTGCTGGTCGCGGTACAGGGCTCGGCGCTCGCCCCCTTCATCTACACGATCTTTTGAGCCGCAAGTCCAAGGGAGGGGCACCGCGGCGTGGGGCGCCCGCGACGGCACCGGCGCCGCGCGGCGCCGAGCCCGCGACGCCGACGACTGAGCGAGCGCTCACACCGGCGAGACGTCGCGCCTATCTCGGTGTTACCCTCCTCTTCCCGGTACTTCTCCTGGCCGCAGTCGAAGGGGGACTGCGCCTGTTCGGTCCCGACACCTTACTTCCGCTCTTCGTCCCGGCGATGGTGAGCAACGGACGGTACCTCGTCGCCAACCCCAGGGTGGGGGAGCGCTATTTCGCGCGAACGGCCGATGCGCCAGCGCCCCCCGCCGAATTCTTCGCCAGCAGCAAGCCGGCCAACGCCTTCCGGCTCTTCGTCCTTGGCGAATCGACCGCTGCAGGCTTCCCGTATCCTCGCAACGGGACCTTTTCGCGCCTCCTGCGCGATGCGCTTCGCGACGTTCTCCCGCACGATTCCGTCGAGGTGATCAACCTGGGGATCGCTGCCACCAACAGCGTCACCATGCGCGACCTGGCCGGCGAGGTGGTGGCGGCGCACCCCGACGCGGTGCTGGTGTACGCCGGGCATAACGAGTACTACGGCGTGCTCGGGGCGGCGTCGGCGCGGGGCGGGGCCCTCGCCCCCATCCTGGTGCGTGCCTCGCTGGCGCTGCAACGCCTGCGCCTCGGCATGGCGGCGCGTAACCTGTTGGCCGGGGCCGGGGGGGCGGCCTCCGACTCGGCCCCGAGCTTCATGGAGATCCTTGCGCGCGATCGCGCGGTGCCGCTGGACGGGGTCATCTTCCGGCGCGGTGCGGCCCAGTACGCCGCCAACTTGACGGCGCTGATTGCCACCTTCAGGGATGCAGGCATTCCGGTGTTTGTCGCGAGCCAGGCGAGCAACCTGCGTGGCCAGGCGCCCTTTGCCTCGGCGGCGAATGGCGGGGCCGACTCGGCCTTTCGGGGCGCGGGCGATGCGCTGGCGCGCGGCGATTCGGCGGCGGCGAGGGCCGGCTGTGCGCGCGCGCGCGATCTCGACGTGGTGCGCTTCCGCGCCCCCGGGAGTTTTACGGGCATCGTGCGTACCGCCGCGTCCAACGGCGGCGCCGTCTACGTCCCGGTCGAGGAGCGCTTCGCGCAGGCGAGTGGCGGAATCCCCGGGCACGATCTCTTCCTCGAGCACGTGCATCCCAACCGCGCCGGCGTGACCGTCCTCGCCCGCGCCTTCTACGATGCGCTCGATTCCGCCGCCTTCCTCGGTCGACGCGCGGAGCGCGCGCGTCTCAAGTCGTGGGAGGAGTACCAACGCGAATCGACCCTCACGCCGTTCGACGAGCGTGTCGCATACCACACCGTCCAGACCCTGGTGACCCGCTGGCCCTTCGTCCCCGTCAGCCAGCAGCGCGACTACCGAGCGACCTACCGCCCCGTTGGATTCGCCGACAGCCTCGCCCTGCTCGTCTCGCGCGGCGGAATGCGCTGGGAAGAAGCCAAACTGCAGATTGCTGCCGACTACGGTCGGCGCGCCCTCCCCGACTCGGCAGAGGCGGAGTACCGCGGGCTGGTGCGCGACCAGCCCCTCGCCGAGTATCCGCGCCGCCTGCTGGCCGCCTCCCTGCTGCAGGAGGGGCGCGGCGGCGACGCCGAGCGCGTGCTGCGGGAGGCGTTGCAGCTGGAACCCTCGAGTGCTGGGGCGCTGGCGCTGGGCCAACTCCTCCTCCAGCGAAAGGACGTGACCGGGGCGCTCCCCTTTCTCGAACAGGCCGTCCAACTCGACCGTGCCAACACCTCCGCGCTCTATCAACTGTCGCTCGCCTATGGATTGGCACGCGACATCGACAGGGCGCGCTCGACCGCGCTGGCACTCGCCCGCATCGATCCCCGGTATCCGGGGCTCGCTGGGTGGATGTCGGCCATCGGGCTCGCGCGGTAGCGCCGGTCGCGGTCGGCGCGTTCGCTGGCGAACTGTGCCACGCCTCGTCACTCCGGCGTTTCGCTCGGTTCCGCTCCTGCCTATCGTAGAAGAGAATGGCTGGCTGCCGAGTCATGACTCCTCATCTCCCCCGCGCGATCTCGCATCCCCGGTGGCGCGTGTTCATCCTCGCTCTGGCGGGGCTCGTTGCATGGTCGCTCGATGTGCCGGGCCAGTCGTCAACCACGCGCGGGTCCGTGCGCGGCTCGGTGCGCGGCGTCGTGCGCGACACACTGGGACTGGCGATCGCCGGCGCCGAGGTTACGGTGGAGGGGAGCGCGGTTCGCGCCGTCTCCGACGAGAGTGGCGCCTATCACCTGCGCGAGGTCGACGTCGGAACCCGCAGGCTTCGCGTCCGTCGCCTCGGCTTTCGGCAAGCCGTCGTGGACGTCGAGGTCCCCGAGCACGGGCTGTCGGATGTCGACATCCAGCTGCTGCAGTTGGTGCAGCAGTTGGCGCCGGTGGCGGTGCTCGCACGCCGCGATGCCTTTGAATCCCGGCTCGAAGGCTTCTATGAACGGCGCGACCGCAAGGTTGGACACTTCGTGTCGCGCGAGCGCATCGAGCGCACCCACTCGTTCTCGTTCACCGACCTGCTTCGCGAAATCCCCGGGGTGACGATCCGATCGATCGGGTCGACCACCAAGGCCGTGCGACTGCGCGGCGCCAGCTGTCCCCCCCTCGTCTTCCTCGACGGCGTCCCGGCCACCGCCGCCGAGTTCGACCTCGAATCGATAGACCCCGGGATGGTGGAAGGGATCGAGGTCTACGCCGGATCGGCGACCGTTCCGGCCGAGTTCGCCGGGCCGCGAAACCTCGATCGGTGCGGTGTGGTGGCCATCTGGTCACGCCCGTTCCGCCCCCGCCCTCGCCCGACTTCGGCGGAGTCGGTGAATGCGCGCGCCTCCATCGACCTCGAGCAGCTCGTCAGCCGGGGTGAGGCCTACACCGCAACCCAGGTCGATTCCGCGGTCGCGCTGATCGTCGGCGGCCTCGTCCCGGAGTATCCGATTCCGCTGTGGAAGAATCGTATGAGTGGACGGGTGCTGACCGAGTTCGTCGTGGACTCGTCGGGAGCGGTGGTCCCCGGCACGGTGGGGATCGTGGCGTCGACCCACCCGCCTTTCTCACTCGCCGCCCGTCAGGCACTCGCCCGGGCCCGGTTCGCTCCCGCTTGGCGCGCGGGCGGGCTCGTGAGTCAGGTCGTCCAGCTCCCCATCGAGTTCGTTCATCCG
>DAIESF010000064.1 GCA_027346425.1 Gemmatimonadota bacterium
GCGGGCGCTTCCCAGTCAGGTTGACCGCATTAGATTGGGGGCATACATTCATCTTGCTTCGCGGGGAAGGCACCCGCGATCCGGAAATGTGGGGGAGGGTTCCCCCGCATTTTTTTGTTCTTGGGCCGGTTTTCGACAGGATATGATGCACGCGCTCGAAGACTTCGTACGGCAAGAGGTTGACGCGCTCGGCTTCGACCTTGTCGAGTTCCGGCGCGGGGGGACTACGCGCCGTCCGCTGCTCGATGTCCGCATCGATCGGCGCGATGGGTCGAAGGTGACCATTGATGATTGCGCCCAGGTGTCGCGCGCCCTCGAGCCCAAGCTCGACGCGTCACGGCTCGTTGGCGAGCAGTATGTGTTGGAGGTGTCGTCGCCAGGGGTCGAACGCCCCCTGCGGCACGCGGCCGACTGGCGTCGCTTCACCGGTCGGCGGGCCTCGGTATCGAGTCCCGCGGTTGGCGGACGCATTGAAGGTGAGATTCTGAGTCTGGAAGGAAGCGAGGGGGCGGAGGTCGCTCTCCTGCGCGACGCGCGTGGTGTGGAGCATCGGGTGCCTCTGGCGGATGTCAAAGAGGCGCGACTCGTGTTCGTCTGGAACAAATAGAGGGTCACGGCATGACCGGAACCGCAGAGATTCTGAGCGCAATTCGCGAGCTGTCCCACCTCAAGGGGTTGGACCGCACGGAGTTGCACGGGCTGTTGCAGGACGGCATTCATGCCGCCCTCGCCAAGAAGCACGGGGCCAACGTGCAGGCCGAGGTCGAGATCGACGAGAATCGGGGAGACATCCGTATCGTTCTCCTCAAGACGGTGGTCGCCGAGGTCACGGATCCGTCGCGCGAAACGTCGCTCGAGGAGGCGCAGTTCGAGGACCCCGAGTTCCAGGTCGGCGACGTGATGGAGATCCCCGTCGACTTCGCCGAGTTCGGGCGCAGCGCCGTGCAGGCGGCGAAGCAGCGCATCATCCAGCGCGTTCGCGAGGGCGAGCGCACCAAGATCCGCGACGAATTCACCACGCGCGTTGGCGAGCTCCTCTCCGGCGAGGTGCAGCAGATCGAGCGCGGCAAGCTCGTGATCATGCTGAACAAGTTCCGCGAAGCGGAGGCGATCATGCCGTACCGTGAGCAGAACCATCGCGACCACTATCACCAGGGCGACCCGATCCGTGCGGTGCTCAAGCGTGTGGAAGAGACGCCCAAGGGGCCGCGCCTCATCCTGAGTCGCGCTGACCCGCTCTTCGTGCAGGCACTCTTCAAGCTTGAAGTCCCGGAGATCCAGCAAGGGATCGTGGAAATCCGCGCGGCGGCGCGTGAGGTGGGGAGCCGCACCAAGATCGCCGTCTGGTCGCGCGACGATTCCATCGACCCCGTGGGTGCCTGCGTTGGGCTCAAGGGGGCGCGGGTGCAGGCCGTCGTGAACGAACTCAGTGGCGAGCGGATCGACATCGTCCCGTGGTCGGCCGACCCGGAGCGATTCGCCAAGCTCGCGCTCGCCCCGGCCAAGGTGGCGCGCGTCTTCTCCGATCCGGAAGGGAAGGCGATCCAGGCTGTGGTCGATGAGGACCAGCTGTCGCTCGCCATCGGACGCAACGGGCAGAACGTGCGCCTGGCGTCGGAACTGACCGGGTGGAAGATCGACCTGTACTCCAGCCGCGAGTGGTTGGAGCGCAGCGAAGGCCCCAACTTCGCCCCGCTCCCCGAGGAGCAGGACGCAGCCGACGTCAAGCTTTCGGAACTCGGCGTCATGGCGCCGACCACCGTGGCCATCCTCGAGGAGGCGGGCTACCGTACCTTGAACGACATCATCGACCTGGAACGTGAGGACTTCCTCCGGCTCCCCGGCATCGCGCCGGAGGAAGCCGACCGCATCATGGGGATCCTCAACGAATTGACGACCGAGGAAGGCGGCGGCGACGCCTCGGGCGGCGAGTAGGAAGGCGGAGGCCATCGCCAGCGCCGAGGAAGTCACGATGGATGCGTCCACAGAGCGTCGGTTGCTCGGGTTGCTGTGGCTCGGCGTGCGTGGACGTGGCGCGGTGGTGGGGGTGGAGCGCGTGCGGGAAGCGGCAAAGAAGGGATTGGTGGAAGTCGCGGTCGTCGCCCCCGACGCGTCGAGACACTCGCTGGACAAGGTCGTGCCGCTCCTCGAGGCGCGACGGGTTCGGATCATCGAGGGTCCCTCGGCGGAGTCGTTAGGCAACGCGGTGGGGCGAGAGGCGACGGCGGTGGTCGGGGTTACCGACCGCGCGCTGGCGTCGGGCGTGCTCGCGCTGTTCGGCGCGGGCAGTGAAGGGCACACGGGCCCCAGACGGGCTCGCTAGGAGGATCGTTTGAGCAAGCTTCGCGTACACGACATGGCAGGGGAGTTCGGGATCTCCGCGGACGAAGTGATCGGCATGCTTCGGTCGATGGACGTCCCCGTTCGGAGTCACCTGACGGTGCTCACCGACGACCAGGTGGCGCGCGTGCGCGCCCGCTGGGAGCGGGAGAAGCGCGCGCGCCAGGAAAAGCCCGCACCGGCCCCCGCCGCCACCCGGCGACGGAAGGGCGCCGCTGCTGCCGCCCCCGCTGCCGAGGTCCCCGCCCCCGCGGCCCCCGTTGCCCTCCCAGAGGCCGCCGCCGCTGGCGCCGCCGCCAAGGGAGGCGTCCGACGCCGGCGCGCTGCCGATGTCGCTGCAGCGGCCGAGGCGCTCGAGCATGCGGCCGAAGCTGAGGCACCCGCCCCGGTCGTCGAGGAAGCGCCGGCCCCGGTCGAAGTGGCGCCGAGCGTTCCCGAAGCCCCGGTTGCACCGCCCCCCGCCCGCGAAGAGGTGGCCGCCGCCGCGCCCGTGGCCGAAGTCGTCGAGGCCCCGCCCGCAGCGCCGGAGGTCGTGGAACCGCGACCGCGCCCGGTCGTCGAGGCTCCCCCGGTCGCTGCTCCGGTCGCTCCTCCGCCACCACCCGCGCCGCCGGCCGCGCCGATCCCGCAGCCCACGACCTATTCGACTGGCCCGTCGATTCCTGATCGTCCGCGTCCGCGTCCGATCGTCCCCGGGGCACCGCGCCCGCGCCCCGTCGCCGGGAGCGGCTTCGAACGGCCGCGCCCCGTCGCCTCGGCGTCGCAGAGCGGGGCAGTCGGCCTCCCGCCGCGTCGTGACGACCAGCAGCGCAAGCCGGGGGGCGGAGGCCCCTCGGGTGCAACGCAAGCGCCGCAGCAGGGGCGCGGTGGCAAGAAGAAGGGGAAGCGAGGCTCCGTCGATCAGGAAGAGGTGTCGGCGAACATCTCGCGCGTCATGGGCGCGATGCGCGGTGGCGCTACCAAGCGCGGTGGCTCGCGCCGTGAGGACGGGCGCGAGGAAATGGAGGCGATCCGCCGCGAAGAGGCGGAGCGCGAGAAGAAGACCGTTCGCGTCAACGAGTTCATCACCGTCGCCGAGCTGGCTGAGATCCTCAAGATCTCGGCGAGCCAGATCGTCGCATTCGCCTTCAAGAACCTCGGGTTGATGGTGACCATCAACCAGCGCCTCGATTTCGACCAGATCGAGCTCATCGCCGGCGAGTTCGGCTTCCAGGCGGTGCGCGAAGAAGAGTACGCCGCCGACATGGGCGAGGAGCGGGTCGCCGACAAGGTCGAGGATCTCGTCTCTCGCCCGCCGGTCGTGACCATCATGGGGCACGTCGACCACGGCAAGACGTCACTCCTGGACTACATCCGGAAGGCGAACGTGGTGGCCGGCGAGGCTGGCGGCATCACGCAGCACATCGGCGCCTATCACGTCACCCTGCCCAACGGCAAGCGTATCACCTTCCTCGACACTCCGGGGCATGAGGCGTTCACCGCCATGCGTGCCCGCGGTGCGCAGGTCACCGACATCGTCATCCTCGTGGTGGCGGCCAATGACTCGGTGATGCCGCAGACCATCGAGGCCATTTCGCACGCCAAGAACGCCGGCGTGCCGATGATCGTCGCCATCAACAAGGTCGACCTTCCCGACGCCAACCCCATGCGCGTCATGCAGGACCTCCTGCAGCACGGCGTTGTCCTCGAGGAGTTCGGCGGCACGACGCTGTCCACTGCGGTGTCGGCCAAGAAGGGGACCAACGTTTCCGAGCTGCTCGAACAGGTCCTGCTGCAGGCCGAAGTGCTCGACCTCAAGGCCAACCCGAGCAAGAAGGCGACAGGTTCGGTGGTCGAGGCACAGCTCGACCCGGGGAAGGGACCGGTCGCGACGATCCTCGTGCAGGGCGGGACATTGCACGTGGGTGACGACTTCATCTGCGGGTTGCATTCCGGTCGCGTGCGCGCCCTGCTCGACGAGCGCGGCAAGCACGTGAAGGAGGCAGGTCCCGCGATCCCGGTGCAGGTCCTGGGCCTCGCCGGGGTGCCGATGGCTGGGGACCAGTTCGTCGTCGTCGAGGACGCGAGCCAGGCCCGGGAGATTGCGCAGCGGCGCGAACGCCTCGATCGCGAGGCCAAGAGCCGACGCACGACCAAGGGGGTCGTCTCGCTCGAGGACTTCATGTCCCAGGCGGCCGCCGGCCAGAAGCGCACGCTCAACCTCATCATCAAGGCCGACCAGGGCGGCCCGGCCGAAGCGCTGGCCGACGCCCTGCAGAAGCTGTCCAACAACGAAGTGCAGGTCGACGTCGTGCACCGCGGCGTCGGCGCGATCACGGAGGGCGACATCCTCCTCGCGCGCTCCTCCGGCGCGATCATCATCGGTTTCCACGTCCGCCCCGACAACAACGCCCGGGCGGCCGCGGAGCGCGAGGGGGTCGACATCAAGCTGTATCGCATCATCTACGAGGCGGTCGCCGATGTGCGCGCCGCCCTCGAGGGGATGTTGCGCCCCGAGGAGCGCGAAGTGGTGCTCGGCGAGGCCGAGGTCCGCGAGATCTTCAAGGTGTCGCGTATCGGGACCATCGCCGGCTGCTCGGTGCGCAGCGGCATCATCACCAAGGCCGGACGCGTTCGCCTCATTCGCGATGCGGTCGAAGTGTACGACGGCACGCTGTCGTCGCTTCGCCGCTTCAAGGACGACGTCAAGGAAGTCAAGGAAGGCTACGAGTGCGGCATCGGCCTCGAGAACTTCAACGACCTGAAGGTCGGCGACGTGATCGAGTGCTACAAGACCGAGGAAGTGGCCCGCACGCTGCAGCCGGAGTCCGCGGGCGCCTGACCGGGCCGCGCGAGACACTAACGATGGAATCCCGAGGGCGTGGCGCGCGTCAGGCGCGCCGCGCCGCGTAGGAGTAAATTGTATGGCGAATGATGGGCGCCGCCCCGACCGGGTCGCCGAAGCCATTCGCGAGGAAGTCGCGATGTTCCTCGCCGAGGGGGTCAAGGACCCTCGCGTGACCGGTCTGGTGACGGTCACCGGCGTCGACGTGACGCGCGACCTGCGCCACGCGCGCATCTTCGTGAGCATCATGGGCACCGACGAGGAAAAAGCAGTGACGCAGGAAGGACTGCGTTCGCTGGCCAGCCATCTCCGTAGCCGCGTGGCGCGGTCGCTGCGCCTTCGCGTCGCGCCTGAGCTGGAATTCGTCATGGACACGAGCATCGCGCACGCCGCGCGTATCGAGTCGCTGCTGGCCCAGATCAAGGACGGCACGCTCGCCCCGCCCGATGCGAGCGACCTCGACTGACGCCCTCCTCCTCGTCGACAAGCCGGCGGGGCTCTCGTCGCACGATATGGTGGCCCTTGCCCGGCGCGCGTTAGGCACGCGCAAGGTCGGGCACGGAGGGACGCTCGACCCATTTGCCACCGGGCTCCTCGTCCTCCTCGCCGGGCGCGGGACGCGCTTGCTCCAGTTCGTCCCTTCGGACCCCAAGGTGTACGAGGCGACCATCCGCTTCGGCACCGAGACCGACACCGACGATCGTACCGGCGCCATGGTGCGCGAGGCGCCGCTCCCGCTCCCCGACGCGGTGCGGGCAGCACTCCCCGCCTTCACGGGAGAGCTGCGTCAGGTCCCCCCGGCATTCTCCGCCAAGCACGTCGCCGGCAAGCGCGCTTACGACCTGGCGCGTCGCGGGGAGCGTCCGGAACTCCCCGCCGTCCCGGTCCGGGTCGATGCCTGGGAAATCGTGGAACAGGGGGACGACGTCCTCCGCGCCCGTATCGCGTGCGGGACCGGGACCTACATTCGTTCGTTGGCGCGCGACCTGGGGCGGGCCGTGGGCTCTGCCGCGCACCTCGAAGCGCTGCGCCG
>DAIESF010000071.1 GCA_027346425.1 Gemmatimonadota bacterium
CCACCGTGCCCGGCTTTCGCCGTTGCTCCTGACGTAGCGCCTCGGCGACATCGAGATGGGGCGGTTGCATCTGGCGACCATCGCCGTGCTGGCAGAATGGACCGAGCGCACGCGCGCCGAGGTGCGGGACGGTTTCCCCGAAACCGTGACGGCCTTCCGCGAGGGAATGGCGGTGCACGGGCGCTACGGCCAGCCGTGCCCGGACTGTGGCGCCCCGGTGCAGCGGATCCGCTACGCCGACAACGAGACCAACTACTGTGCGCGGTGCCAGAACGAGGGGCGCGTCCTCGCCGATCGCGCCCTCTCCCGATTGCTCAGGGAAGATTTCCCCCGCACCTTGCCCGACGACGCCTAGCCGCTCCCGCCCCCGACGGGCACCTTAATCCAATAGAAGCCTCCGTCCTCGCTGGTACGTTTCTCGCGCCGCCACCCGGCGAGCGGCGCGGCCGCTCGCACTCCTGTCTCCTGCCTCCCGTCTCCGTTGCCCCCAATGTCCCTCGCCCTCTGGCTCCTCGGCGCCATCGTCATCGGCTACGTGGCCTACACGACCTACCTGGCCATGGTGCTCAAGTGGGAGGACGAACAAACGGTGGGGCTGGCGTACTACGGACGCCCGCTGGCGGAGCGGAATGCCTACAAGGAGCAGCTGCGCGCGCGCGCGCGCCGGTTGCGTCCCATCCTCGCCCTCAACGCGAAGCTGGCCAAACTCGACTTCGCCCGCGCCCGCATCCAGCACGACGGTATCTCTGCCCCAACCGGGAGCTGCAGCAAGGAATCGTTCGCCAGGGCCGTGGCCTACACACCGAAGCCCGAGGACGTCTTCGTGGTCACGCAGATGAAGTGCGGGACGACCTGGATGCAGCACGTCGTGTACGAGGTGCTGCGCCGCGGGCAGGGTGACCTGGTGACGACCGGGACCGCGATGTATGCCGTGTCGCCGTGGATCGAGGGGCGGAAGAGCGTCCCGATCGAACAGGCGCCGCTCGTGGGGACGGAGCGCCCGTCGCGCATCATCAAGACTCACCTGCCGGCGTCGCTCTGCCCGTTCGATGCGCAGGCGAAGTACATCTACGTGGCGCGACACCCCGTGTCGTGCTTCGCCAGCTGCATCGACTTCGTCGACACCAACGTGGGCGGCATGACGCCTGACATCCCGGCCTTCGAGCGCTGGTACACGTCGCCCGACCTGATGTGGTGGGGGACGTGGACCGACCACGTGAAGGGATGGTGGGAGCGTGCGAAATCGTCTCCGAACGTCCTCTTCGTGTACTTCGAAGACATGAAGAAGGACCTGGCCACGGTGGTGCGGCAAGTAGCGGACTTCCTCGGCATGGCGCCGCTCACCGACGCGGAAGTTGCCGCGGTGGTGCACAAGTGCGGCTTTGCGTACATGCAGGAACACCAGGATGCCTTCGAGATGCACCCGCCGCACATCCTGCAGACCAACGCCGAGCTGTTCGTGAGCGGCTCGGCCGACCGGTACAAGCACGTTCCCGCCGAGGTGCGCGCGCGCGTCGCCCAGTGGGTGGTGGCGGAGATGGCGGGGAGCGACTTTCCGCTGGCACGGGCCTATCCCGACGTGGTGTCGTCGAAGGCGTCCGGTATGTGAACGAACGTCCGGCCACCGTCGAGCGTAATCGCAGGTCGCACCTGCGAGTCGCCCGCATCGTCCTGAGGAGCTTCCAATGAAGTGGTCCCTGGTTCATCGCCGTCATGTGGCCGCGCTCGGCCTCGCGCTCGTCACGATCGTTCCCGTGGCGCACGCCCAGCAGCAGGGGGGTGAGCGACCGGGGGCCAACGGTGCGCGCCCGCGCCCGGCCGCTCCTCGCACGCGCGCCGACTCGTTGTACGTGAGCGCCGACCCCGCCGATCATCCGCAGCGTGATCATGCGAAGGACGTGACGGGGCGCGTGGAGACCGACAGCATCTATGCGGCGCGCAGCAACGGCGTCATGAAGTACGAGAAGATCACGTACAAGAGCAGCGCCGGCGGGATGATGATCCCGGCGTACGTGTACCAGCCGCTCTCACCGCGCGGGCCGCGCGCGCATGCGGCGCTCGTCTTCGTGCACGGCGGGGTGCATGGGCGCTGGACCGAGTCATACCTCCCCTTCGTGAAGGAGGCGGTGCAGAAGGGCTATGTCGTGATCGCTCCCGACTATCGCGGCAGCACCGGATATGGCGCCGATCACTACAACGCGATCGACTACGGCGGCTGGGAGGTGGACGACGTTCGTTCGGCGGTCGACTACCTCAAGTCACTGCCAATCGTCGACCCCGACCGAATCGGGGTGATGGGATGGAGCCACGGCGGGATGATTGCCTCGCTCCTCCTGTTCGACGAGAAGACGCCGTTCAAGTCGGGAGCCGCCATCGTCCCCGTCTCGAACCTCGTCTTCCGCCTCGGTTACAAGGGGCCGCGTTATGCACGGTCGTTCGCCACCCAGGCGCGCCTGCGCGGACTCCCGCACGAGAAGAACGACGAGTACGTCAAGCGCTCGCCGGTCTACAACGTGGAGAAACTGCGCGTCCCGATCCTCGTGCACGTGGCCACCAACGACGAGGACGTGAACTATGTGGAAGACGTGCAGCTCGTCTGGGCGTTGCGGTCGCAGAAGCCGGAGTTGGCCGAGACGAAGGTGTACGTCGACCCGACCCCCGGGCCGGTGAGCGTCGGACACACGTTCAGCCGGCGGGTGAACCCGACGACGCTGGAGCGTGACGACAGCCCGGAGCAAATCGACTCGTGGAACCTGACGTGGGCCTTCTTCGAGCGGACGCTGAACCCGGAAAGGGGGGGTCGTTAGGCGCGCACCCCCGCCGCCGCCCTCCCCGCCACCCGCCCCGAGAAGAGGCATCCCCCCAGGAAGGTCCCTTCCAGCGCACGGTAGCCGTGCATCCCCCCGCCGCCGAATCCCGCCGCCTCCCCCGCCGCGAACAGTCCGCCTAACGGCTGCCCGTCGTTCCCGAGGACGCGCCCCTGGAGATCGGTCTCCAGCCCGCCCAGCATCTTGCGGGTGAGGATGCTGAGGCGGACTGCGATGAGCGGACCGGCGGCGGGGTCGAGGATGCGGTGCGGTTTGGCGGTGCGGATGAGACGGTCGCCGATGTACTGGCGCGCCGACCGGATCGCGGCAACCTGCGCGTCCTTGGTGAAGGCGTGCTCGATCTCGCGGTCGCGCGCCTCGATGGCGCGGCGGATCTCATTTGCGTCGAGGAGCGGAACCCCCGTGAGTCCGTTCATGCGGCGCACGAGGTCGTCGATGTGGCGCTCGACGATGAAGTCCTCGCCCTTGTCCATGAAGGCCTGCACCGGCCCCGGGACCCCGCCGCGCACCCGCCCCAGTACGGCGCGCCAGTCCTTGTGGGTGAGATCGGGGTTCTGCTCCGATCCCGACAGGGCGAACTCGCGCTCGATGATCTTCCGGGTAAGGACGAACCACGACCAATCGTACCCCGTCAGGCGCAAGTAGTGCAGCGTGCCCAACGTGTCGAACCCGGGAAAGAGGGGGACGGGGAGGCGCCGTCCCAAGGCGTCGAGCCAGACGGACGAGGGACCCGGGAGGATGCGAATCCCGTGCATCGGCCAGATGGGGCTCCAGTTGTGGATCCCCTCGACATAGTGCCACATCCGGTCGCGGTTGATCAGTCGCGCCCCCACCGACTCGGCCACGCCAAGCATGAGTCCGTCGACGTGCGCGGGGACGCCGGAGATCATGTGCCCCGGCGGATCCCCCATCCGCTTGGGCCAGTTCTGTCGCACGAGGGCGTGGTTCCCGCCGATCCCCCCTGACGTGACGATCACAGCAGGGGCGCCGAGGGTGAAGGCGCCGACGGCAACGCGCGACGATGCCTGGCCGCGGGCCGCATCGCTCGCCTCGAGCACCTCGCCCTGCACCCCATCCACGACTCCTGCCGTGTGGATGAGCGACGTGACGCGATGGCGAAAGCGAAGCGTGACCAGGCCGCGCGCCACTGCGTCGCGCACGCGGCGCTCGAAGAGCGCAACGAGCCCCGGCCCCGTCCCCCAAGTGATGTGGAAGCGCGGAACGGAGTTGCCGTGCTCGGTGGCGATGTTCCCGCCGCGCTCCGCCCACCCCACAACGGGGAAGACGCGGTGCCCCATCGCGCGCAGCCAGGCGCGCTTCTCGCCGGCTGCAAAGTCCACGTACGCCTCGGCCCACCGTCGCGGCCACTGGTCCTCGGGACGGTCGAAGCCCGCCGAGCCGAGCCAGTCTTGCAGCGCCAGCTCGCGCGAATCGCGGATGCCGAGGCGGCGCTGCTCGGGGGAATTCACGAAGAAGAGCCCCCCGAACGACCAGAAGGCCTGGCCGCCGAGCGACGCCTCGGGCTCCTGGTCCAGCAGGATCACGCGCTTCCCGGCGTCGGCCAGCTCGGCGGTCGCCGCCAGTCCGGCCAGCCCTGCCCCAACGACGATCGCGTCGGCATCGTATGTGGTCATGGGCGACAATTCTACCGCGCCCTCCCCGATTCCGCCTCTGGAGCCCCGCATGCGCACCATCCGCACCCTGGTCGTTGCCGTCCTCGCCACGTTCCCGCTTGCCCTCGTCGCCCAGACTCCCGAGAAGCTTGATTATCAGGTGCTCGGGCGCATTCGCGAGGAGGGGATGCAGCGCTCGCAGGTGATGGAACTCGTCTCGTGGCTCTCCGACGTGAAGGGGCCGCGCCTAACGGGGAGCCCGGGCTTCAAGGCGGCCGGGGATTGGACGATCGAGACGCTCAGGAAATGGGGGATGGCCAACGTCCACTACGAGCCGTGGGCCTTCGGGCGCGGGTGGTCGCTACAGCGCTTCAGCGCCCACATGATCGAGCCACAGATCCAGCCGCTCATCGGTTACCCGAAGGCGTGGACGCCGGGGACCAACGGGGTCATCACCGGCGATGTGGTGCAGGTGCTCATCAGCACACCGGCCGATTTCGACAAGTACCGCGGCACCCTGAAGGGGAAGATCGTCCTCCCCCAGGCGGAGCGTGACGTGCGGATGCTCGAGGGGAAGATCGTGCTCAAGATGGGGGAGAAGGAGATCGCCGAGGCCGAGTCGACCCCGATCCCTGCCGCGGGCAACGTGCGCCCCACTCGGCCGACCGTGACGCCCGCGCAGCTGAACAAGTTCTTCGTCGACGAAGGGGTGGCGGCGGTCCTCGACCGCGGCGCTGACTCCGACGAATCCACCGGGGGGAGCGACTTGTCGTGGACCACGCAGCGCGTCGACGGCGGGACGATCTTCGTGGGGAGCGGCGGCGGGCGCGAGCCTAACGCGGCGCCGGTCCCCGTGCAGGTGACGCTGGCAGTCGAGCACTATAACCGGATGGTCCGCATCCTCGAGAAGGGGGTCCCGGTGAAGGTCGAGCTCGACGTGCGCGTGCAGTTCCACAACGAGGGGGAGACCCCGAACGGCTTCAACATCATCGCCGAGCTGCCGGGGACCGATCCCAAGCTCAAGGATGAGATTGTCCTGCTCGGGGCGCACCTCGACTCGTGGCACGCCGGGACCGGCGCCACCGACAACGCCACCGGGACGGCGGCGATGCTCGAGGCCATGCGCATCCTCAAGACGTTAGGCATCCAACCGCGCCGCACGATCCGGATCGGCCTGTGGGGAGCGGAGGAGCAAGGGCTCCTCGGCTCGCGCCAGTACGTGAAGGAGCACATCGCCGATGGCACGACGCTCAAGCCGGAGTACGCCAGACATTCCGCGTACTTCAATCTCGACAACGGGACCGGGCGCATCCGCGGCGTCTGGCTCCAGCAGAACTTCGGGGTGCTGCCGGTATTCCAGCAGTGGATTACCCCGCTCAAGTACCTCGGCGTCACGACGCTTGGACCGCGCTCGGTCACCAGCACCGACCATGTCCCGTTCGACGCGGCGGGCATTCCCGGCTTCCAGTTCATGCAGGAGCGCCTGGAGTACAACTCGCGCACGCACCACTCCAACATGGACGTGGTGGACCATGTCCAGCGCGACGACATGGTACAGATGGCGACCGTGGTGGCCTGGTTCGCGTACAATGCCGCGATGCGCGACGAGAAGTTGCCGCGAAAGGCCCAGCCATCGATGCGCGTGGCGCAATAGGCGCGGGAGTCCGGTCGGGCGATCGGCCCCGTCGATCAGCCCGAACCGACCATCGCCCCGGTTTCGACGGGATTTCCCAGCAGGCGAGCGGCCATCCGCACGCCTGTTTGCACACCATCCGACGCCGCGTCTGCGAAGGCCACGCCACGCAGTCCGAAGCCGGTGGCATCGATGGTCGCCAGGCGTGCCAGCGCCTGCTCCACGCGCGCCACCCGCTCGCGGTGCCCGACTTCGTACTGTGGAATGGCGCGCGCGACGCGCTCGACCTGCTGGAAGACGGGGGGGTCGGTGATGCCGTAGAGCCGCGCGACCTCGGCCTTCGCCAGCTGCACGACTTCCTCCTCCGACAGCGATCCGATACCGGGATCGACTGCGCCGCCGAGCATCGCGCGGACGAGGACATGCCCCTCCGGGCTGCGTTCGGGGTAGAGGTGCGTCTCCCAGAGGTTGCCGAGCATGCGGAACCCCTCGTCGCGGGTGATGAGGACGCCGAATCCCGCCGGAATGCGGGCCGCGGCGGCGGGGGCGAAGCCCAACGCCACGACGGCGATCGGCGGGCAGGGGATGGCGTCGAGCGCCTCGGCGGCCGTCAGATCGTGCGGACGGAGGAGTGAGGCCATCGCCCACGGTTCGCCGGCGAGTACGACGCCGTCGGCCGGAATCGCCGCGGTGTCGCCGGCGACCATTACCTGCCACTGGTCGTCTGCACGTGCCAGTGCCTCGACGGTGGCGTTGCACCGGACGGTGAACCGTCCCGAACGGGCGAGCGCGAGGGGGAGGCTCTGCATCCCGTGCCGGAAGGAGGAGAGCGCCCCCGACGACGTCTTCCCCTTGCGGGCGATCATCCCGCGGATGAGCGAGCCATGCTCACGCTCGAGCGCCGCCATGCGGGGGAACGCCGAGCCTAACGAGAGTCGTCGGGCATCGCCGGCAAAGATCCCGAGCGCCATCGGGCGCACCATGCGATCGGCCACCTCACGCCCGAGGCGGCGGGCGGCGAAGTCCCACACGGTCTCGTCGCCCGTCTCGAGACGCCTGGGGATGAACGGCTCGAGGAGCATGCGCCCGATACCCCTCACGCTGAGCACGCCGTTGCGCGCGAGGGCGATGGGATTGGGGACGATCGACCGCATTCGCCCGGCGCGGTAGACGAAGCGGCGTGACGACGCGACCCCTGCCGGAACAACGTCGGACGACAACCCTGCCTCTTGCACCAGGCGCTCCATCGCCGGCCGCCCACCAAGGAAGCCCGAAGGCCCCGCCTCCACGAGCCACCCGTCACGTGCAATCGACCGGGCCTTCCCCCCGACCACCGCGCTCCGCTCGAGCACGAGGATCTCGAGCGGTTGCCCGCGCTCATCGGCCAACCGCCGCGCGGCCCACGCTGCCGCGAGCCCGGAGATCCCTCCGCCAACGACAACGAGGCGCGGCGCCATCATACGGTGCGGCTGAAGACCGGGGCCGACTCCGCCGCGTGCTTCTCCTGCTGGTAGCGGTCGAAGCACATCGCCAGGTTGCGGACAAACAACTCCCCGATCGGCGTCGCCTCGATGAGGGTGGGCGTGATACGCACGAAACCCTCGCGCTCGTGCGCTGCCAGCCGATCCAGGTCGGCGGCGAAGTACGTTGCGAAGTCGATGCCGAAGCGCCGCTCGACCATTGTCGTGTCGACGCGGAAGTTGCACATCAACTCGTGGATCACCACGCGCCGCACCTCGTCGTCGTTGGTGCGCATGATCCCGCGCGCCACCGGGAGGGAGCCGGCGTTGATGCGCTCCTCATAAGTGGAGAGCTTCTTCTCGTTCTGGACGTAGGCGCCGCGCACGTCGCCAATCGCCGAGATGCCGAGTCCCACGACGTCGTCCCCAGGGAGTACGGTGTACCCCTGAAAGTTGCGGCGCAGGCGCCCCGCGCGCTTGGCCTTGGCCAGTTCGTCGTCGGGGCGCGCGAAGTGGTCCATCCCCAACGGTTCGTAGCCTGCGCGCAGGAAGCGCTCGCGCGCAATGGCGAAGAGCGCCACCTTCGTCTCGGCGTCGGGAAGCTGCGTCTCCTCGATCTTCTTCTGGTGCCCGCGCACCCACGGCACGAAGGCGAACGAGTAGACCGCCGCTCGGTCGGGCTCGAGGCCGATCACGGCCTCGATCGTCCGCTCGAAGCTCTCCGGCGTCTGCAGCGGGAGCCCGTAGATCAGGTCGACGTTGATCCCGCGGAAGCCACGCGATCGCGCATGCTTCACCAGTCGCGCCGTCTGTTCCAGCGACTGGATGCGGTTGATCGCCTCCTGCACTTCGGGGGTGAGGTCTTGCACACCAAACGAGATGCGGTTGAAGCCGAGGTCGGCGAGGGCGTCGATGTGCTCCGGCGTCGTGACCCGCGGATCGGCCTCGACCGCCAGTTCGGCCCCGGGGACGGCGTGGAAGTAGCGGAAGGTGTGCGTCAGGAGGTCGGTGAGCTGCGCCGGCGTGTAGTATGTCGGCGTCCCGCCCCCCAGGTGCAACTGCGCGAAGCCGCGCCGGTGCGGAAGGCGAGCGGCGAGCAGCTCGACCTCGCGCTTGAGGAGCTCGAGGTATGGCTTGGCCGCCTCGCGGTGGCGGGTGACGATGACGTGGCATCCACAGAACAGGCAGCGCTCCTCGCAGAACGGGAGGTGCATGTACAGCGAGAGCGGGTCGTTGGTCGCGGCGTCGGCGGCGACGAGGCGCTCGAGATAATCTGCCTCGGTGAATCCCTCGTGGAACTCGACGGCCGTTGGGTAGCTCGTGTAGCGCGGTCCGGGGCGGTCGTGGCGGGCGATCAGCTCGGCGGTCACCCGGCGCTCGATCGGACGCAGATCCGCGCCGCCCGCTGAAACGGTGCTATCGGTCATTGCTGCCTCTCGGCGTGGACCGTGTCGATCAAGGCCTGCACGCTCTCGATGGGAGTCTCGGGAAGGATTCCGTGCCCGAGGTTGACGATGTGCGAGCGCGCCGGTACGCGCGCGAGGAGGTTGCGAGCGGCGGCCGCGGTGG
>DAIESF010000108.1 GCA_027346425.1 Gemmatimonadota bacterium
CGCGAACCACACGCCGCGACGTCCGTTGACTCCCACCATGCACGATTCGCACGCTGCCCGATGTCGGGCGAACCAAGCCGTCTCCACTTCGACCTCGCGGCGTCGGAGTCGGGCGAGAGTTGGGACCGGTGCCGCCGTTCCGAGGGGGGGCGCATGACGCTCCCGACGATCATCACGGAGTCACTGGGGGGAAATGCGCTCGCTCGGCGCGTGATCGAAGGAGATTCCCCCGAGGGGTGGTACCTTCGACGCCCAACCTCCGGTGCCGAATGGCACGAGCGAGTGGCGGCGGTTCAGGGCGCGGCCTCGAGTGGCTGGCTGAGCCGGCTCTCCGTTGCGTTTGGTGCGACAGGGGCGGCGAAGCAACGACTGCAGCGCATCGCGGATGCCGGTGGCGTGGTGGTGACCACCGGACAGCAACCGGGACTCTTCGGCGGTCCGATCTACACGTGGTCCAAGGCGATCGCCGCACTGGAGCTGGCCGACGCGATCGAGCGCGCCACCGGAGTGCCGACGGCCCCGGTCTTCTGGGCAGCGACCGACGACGCGGACTTCGCCGAGGCGCGCGACACATGGGTGTCGCTTCCTGGTGGGGCAGAACGACTGTCGATGCATGGTCCCCCGCTCGACGGGCTCCCGATGCACGACCACCCGTTGGGCGATGTGTCGCACGAGCTCGAGCGACTCGCGGCGGCGGCCGGATCGGCCATCGCGCCGGGAATCCTCGATGCGGCACGCCTGGCGTATCACCCGGCGGCGACGGTGGGTGGCGCGTACCTGGTGCTCCTGCGGACGCTGTTGGCGCCACTGGGGATCGCCGTGCTCGACGCATCACATCCCGCCTTGCTGGCGGCAGAACGCCCATGGCTCACCAAGGCGCTGGAAGACGGAGCGTCGATCGCGGCGGCGCTGGCGGCGCGCAGCGCCGCCCTGCGTGGGGCCGGCTTCGATCCACAGGTTGCGGACGTCGAGGGACTCTCGCTGGTGTTCGGGCGGGACGGTGGTCGCAAGTCGCGCATTCCGTTGCGGCTGGCGACGGAGACGGCGGCGCGCGGGGAGAGCGAGCGCCTGTCGCCCAACGTCCTTCTCCGTCCCGTGGTGGAGGCCGCCGTGCTGCCAACGGTGGCCTACGTGGCCGGCCCCGGCGAAATCGCCTACTTCGCCCAGGTCGGGGCGGTGGCGTCGGCGTTAGGCGCGCGGCCCCCCCTGGTGGTGCCGCGCTGGTCGTGCACGATCGTCGAACCGCACGTGGCCTCGCTTCTCGACGCGCACGGTGTCACGCGGCACGACCTCGCCGACCCGCACGCGGTGGAGGGGAAGCTCGCGCGGCGCGCGGCACCCGACGGGGTGATGGAGGCGTTGCAGGCGATGCGCGCGCGCATCGACGAGGGGACGTCGGCGCTCGCTGCCTCGCTGTCTGGTGACGCCGGCCTCCTCCCGCTCGAGGTCGTGGAAGGGACCCGCCGCCAGATGTCCTGGCGGGCCGACCGACTCGAGCGGCGACTGCTGGCGGGACTCAAACGGCGCGATGAGGGGATGCGGCGCGATGTGGGGACGATGCGAGGGGCGTTGTATCCCGGTGGGCTGCGGCAGGAACGGGCGCTCAACCTGCTCCCGTTGCTGGCACGGCATGGATTGGGCGTGCTGGATGCGATGCGTGCCGCCGCGCGCGCGCACGCGGAGGCGCTGGTACACGGACGTCCGCTCCCGGTCGACGCGGCGTGACGGTCCCGCCCGAGGCACCACCACCGGCGCGCCCTCCCGCCTCCAGTCAGAGGCCGGCGGCGCTGGTCGCTGCCGGGATCCTGCTCAGCCGGCTGGTCGGACTCGTCAGGCAACGTGTCTTCTCGTACTACTTCGGGGCCGGTGACGAGTCCGATGCCTTCACCCAGGCGTTCCGGATTCCAAACATCCTGCAGAATCTCTTTGGCGAAGGAGTACTCTCGGCGTCGTTCATCCCGGTCTATTCACAGCTGCGCGCCAAGGGTGACGACGTGGCGCGGCAGGAAGTAGCGGGGGCGGTGCTCGGCGTGCTGTCGCTCTTCTCGGCGATCGTCGTGCTGGTGGGCGTGCTGGCCGCACCGCTCCTGGTGCACGTGATCGCCCCGGGATTCGAGGGGGCCAAGCGCGAGCTCACCGTGCAGTTGGTGCGCGTCCTCTTCCCTGGGGCCGGCCTCCTCGTCCTGGCGGCGTGGTGCCTGGGGGTGCTCAACAGTCACGGGAAGTTCTTCCTGTCGTACGCGGCGCCGGTGCTGTGGAATGCGTGCATGATTGCCGCCTTGCTCTGGTGGGGCGGGACGGTGTCGCTCCCGCGGCTCGCGGTCGTGCTGGCGTGGGGGAGCGTGGCCGGGGCCCTATTGCAGCTGGTGGTGCAGTGGCGCAACGTCTCCCGGGTGCTCGGGGTCTGGCGAGTCACGGTGAGCGCGCGGTCGCCGCACGTGCGAACGGTGCTGCGCAACTTCGGCCCCGTCTTCATCGGCCGCGGGGTGACGCAACTCAGCGCCTACATCGATTCGTTCATCGCCTCGTTCCTGGTGATGGGTGCGGCAACGATCCTGAACAACGTGCAGCTGCTGTACATGCTCCCCGTCTCGCTATTCGGGATGTCGATCTCGGCGGCCGAACTCCCGGCCATGGCCAGCGTCACGGGGGAGACCGCCGAGATCGCGAGCCACCTGCGTGACCGGCTGGCGCTCGGACTGCGGCGGATCGCCTTCTTCATCGTCCCCTCGGCGGTGGCGTTCCTCGCCTTCGGCGACCTGCTGGCGCGACTGGTGTTCCAGGGGGGCGAGTTCCAGGTGGAGGAGGTGCACTGGGTGTGGGGGGTGCTGGCGGGATCGGCGGTCGGACTACTCGCCTCGACCCTTGGGCGACTCTACGCAAGTGCGCTGTACGCCCTGCGCGACACGCGCACGCCGCTCCGCTTTGCGGTGGTGCGCGTGGCGTTGACGACCGCGTTAGGCTTCGCCGCCTCGCTCTGGCTCCCCGGCGTGTTGGGGCTCGCGCCTCGCTGGGCGGTCGCGGGGCTCACGGCCTCTGCCGGAATCGCGGCCTGGGTAGAGTTCGCGCTGCTGCGCCGGGCGGCGGGGGCGCGCATCGGCGCCGTCTCCCTCCCGCGCTCACTCCTCCTCACGCTGTGGGGGTGCGCGGTGGCCGCCGCCGCGGTGGGATGGGGAGTGCGCGAGGCGCTGGGAGGGGCCGCCGGGCTGGTGTCGAGCGCGGTCGTCCTCGTGACCTACTCGCTGGGATATGGCCTCGCCACGCTTGGGGCAGGGATCCCGCAGGCTCGCGCAATTGCCGGGCGCGTACGCGGGGTGCTGCGGCGCGGGTGATGGGGGGAACCGAGTAGATTCCGGACATGCCCGAGACCCCCGCCGCGGTCGGCGCCAAGCTGCCGCACCTCCCCGAGACTCCCGGTGTGTACCTCTGGAAGGACGCCGAGGGGGCGGTGTTGTACGTGGGGAAGGCCAAGCGCCTGCGCTCCCGGGTACGCAGCTATTTCTCGAGCGACCATGTGGCGTCGCTGAAGACGCAGGCGCTCGTGCGGTTGATCGCCGAGCTGGACACGATCGTCGTGCCGACCGAGGCGCACGCGCTGATCCTCGAGGCGAACCTGATCAAGGAGTACCGCCCGCGCTTCAACATCGCGCTGCGCGACGACAAGTCGTACCCGTACATCAAGGTGACGCTGCAGGAGCCGTTCCCCCGTGTCTTCGTGACGCGCATCCTGCGAAGCGATGGCGGGCGATACTTTGGCCCGTACACCGACGTTGGCGCGATGCGCCGCGCCCTCAATGTCGTGAAGCGGATCTTCACGGTGCGCTCGTGTCATTACGCCCTGCCGGAGGAGGTTCCCGATCGCCCGTGCCTCGATTATCACATCGGGAAG
Organism: Gemmatimonadota bacterium; assembly: GCA_027346425.1. Taxonomy (GTDB): domain Bacteria; phylum Gemmatimonadota; class Gemmatimonadetes; order Gemmatimonadales; family Gemmatimonadaceae; genus SCN-70-22. Next base: position 3,890 of record DAIESF010000108.1, read on the forward strand.
TGCAAGGCCCCATGTGTCGGATACCAGAGCGAGGCGGACTACCGGGCGATGATCGACGAAGTCGTCCTCTTTCTCGACGGGCGCACGGCCGAAGTCGTGCACCGGGTGCGCGAGCGCATGCACGAGGCGTCGGCCTCCCTCAACTTCGAACGGGCGGCGGAGCTGCGCGATGCGCTGTTGCGGCTGGAGACGCTCGAGGAGCCGACGGTGGTCGTGCAGGTGGAGGGCGGGGACCGCGACGTGATCGGGTACGCGCGCGACGGCGATGACGCGTGCGTCACGACGCTTCGCGTGCGCGGCGGCAAGCTGCTCGCCCGCGACCAGCGCTTCCTCGAGAACCTCGAGGGAGAGGAGGATCCGGCGATCCTCTCGGCGTACCTGGCGCGCGCCTACGCGGCCTCGAACGAGCGGGCCCCGGAACTCCTCGTGCCGATGGACTTCGAGGATCGGGCCCTCCTGGAGGAGTCGCTGCGCACGACCCGCGTGGTGGTGCCGCAACGGGGGCCCCGCCGCGAGTTGCTGCAGCTGGCCGAACAGAACGCGCGCCACCTGCTCGAGGAGTTCAAGCTGGCGACCGACGAAGCCGAGGAGCGGGCCGCGAGTCCCGTCTACGAGTTGCAGCGGGAGCTCGGGCTCCAGAAGCTCCCGCGGAGCCTCGTCTGCTTCGACATCTCGACGGCGCAGGGGACCGACACCGTCGGCTCGTGCGTCTGGTTCGAGAACGGGCGCCCGCGTCGCGCGGAGTACCGCAAGTTCAAGGTCAAGACCGTGGAGGGGACCGACGACTTCGCTTCGATGCATGAAGTCGTGGGACGCTACTTCGCGCGTCGCCGCGATGAGGGCAAGGCGCTGCCGGACCTTATCGTCATCGACGGAGGGAAGGGACAGCTGCACGCCGCGCATGATGCCCTGGTCGCCCTCGGGCTCGGCGAGATCCCCCTGATCTCACTCGCCAAGAAGGAAGAGGAGATCTTCGTCCTGGGCAGGAGCGAGTCGTTGCGGCTCTCGCGACGGTCGCCGGCCCTTCGCACGTTGCAGCAGGCGCGCGACGAGGCGCATCGCTTCGCCGTCACCTTCAACCGCGCCCGTCGCTCGATGCGCACGCTCACCTCGGAGCTGTTGCGCATTCCCGGAATCGGCCCATCGCGACGCCGGGTCCTGCTCAAGGCCTTCGGCTCGTTGCAGGGGGTCAGGGAGGCGCCCGCGGAGGCGATCGCCGCGCTTCCCGGCTTCTCCCTGACGACGGCGACCCGACTGCTGCAGTCATTGCAGCCGACGGTATCACCGCCCGATGCGGGCGAA
>DAIESF010000109.1 GCA_027346425.1 Gemmatimonadota bacterium
CTGGCCAAGGTCCGCTACGAGGCCATCGGCCAGCATGCCCGCGACACGCGGCTCCTCGGCACCTCGCTGGTCCTCAACTGGATCGTCGGTCCGCTGCTGATGCTCGCGCTCGCGTGGCTCTTCCTCCCCGACCTCCCCGAATACCGCAACGGGCTGGTACTCATCGGCCTGGCGCGCTGTATCGCGATGGTACTCATCTGGAACAGCCTGGCCTGCGGTTCGGGTGAACTCGCCGCCGTCCTCGTGGCGCTCAACTCCGTCTTCCAGATCCTCACGTACTCCGTCCTCGGTTGGCTCTTCCTGTCGGTGATCCCGGGGTGGTTCGGCGCCGAGACGGCCGTGTTGGACGTGACGATGGGACAGATCGCCAAGAGCGTGGCGATCTTCCTCGGCATTCCGCTGGTCGCCGGCTATCTGACCCGCAAGGTGATGGTGGCGCGCAAGGGCGCGGCGTGGTACGACGGGGTCTTCATCCCCAGGATCGGGCCGACGGCACTCCTCGGTTTGCTGTACACCATCGTCCTCATGTTCGCGATGCAGGGGCATCGCATCATGGAGCTGCCGCTGGACGTGCTGCGGATCGCGCTCCCGCTCCTCGTCTACTTCGGCGTGATGTTCAGCGTCGCCTTCTGGATCTCGCACCGACTCGGCTTCGACTATCCGACCACGGCATCGCTGTCGTTCACCGCCGCCGGCAACAACTTCGAGCTGGCGATCGCTGTCGCGGTGGCAACCTTCGGCATCGGCTCCGGGGAGGCGCTCGCCGCCGTGGTGGGACCGCTCATCGAGGTGCCGGCACTCATCGGACTCGTCTATCTCTCGCTGTGGGCGGGACGGCGCCTCTTCGGCTTCACCCCGGCGGGGACGAGTGGGGCGCGCGTCCCGTCGGACATATATTGACACACGTCAATGCGTCGATTAACCTGCTTCCATGACGCGTACCCTCGATATCGTCGAACGCCAACTCGGCGACCGCTGCTGCGATCGGCAAGCCCGCCCGCCAATCGCGCAGCGCGACGCCGAGCGATTGGCGGAGGATCTCCAACTCCTGGCGCACCCCGTCCGGCTCCAGTTGCTCGACGTCCTGGCGCGCAATGAAGGGCGCGTCTGCGTCTGCGACCTCGAGGCAGCGGTGCCGGTCAAGCAGCCGACGGTCTCGCACCACCTCCGGATCCTGCGCGAGGCTGGTCTGGTCGAGGCGGAGAAGTCGGGGCAGTGGATGTTCTACCGGGTCCGGCGCGAGGCGCTCGAATCGTTGCGAGAGCGCCTGGATTCGCAGCTCGGTACGCTGGTGTGACGGGTCTTTTTTTGGAGGGATGTATCGATGAATGTCAATGCGACTCCAATGACGCACGCCCCTATCGCCATTCGTTCCGCCAGCGCGGCCGACCTCGACACGGTCAGGGGGCTCCTGCAGTCTGCCAAGCTCCCGACCGATGGATTGGAGGAGCAATTCGGTGAGGGGTACGCGATTGCCGAATTCGACGGCGTCCCCATCGGTGCCGAGGGGATCGAGGTATACGGCGATGCGGGGCTGCTGCGATCGGCGGTCGTGGACACGGCGTGGCGTGGGCGCGGCGTCGGCGATGCGCTCACGCACAATCGCCTGGCGTGGGCTGCCCAGCATGGACTCCGCGAGGTCTGGCTCCTGACCACAACTGCTGCCGACTACTTCCCCCGCTACGGCTTCGAGCGCGCTCCCCGCGATGCGGCGCCCCCGCTCATGCAGAAATCGCGCGAATTCGCCGAGGCGTGCCCGGCCTCGGCGATCGTCATGCGCCGCGCGATCGGCTGAATACTCCTTCAGGTGACGCGTCATGCGAGACGACGTCGCCGATACCACACACAGACGAGACGAAAGAAATGCAACAGAACGAAGAGAGCTGCTGCGCCCCGTCGTGCTGCGATGGCGACACGATCAGCGTCACGACCGTGGGGCGGCGCGCGAAGGCGCAGGACGTTGGGGCGGCCATGGCGTCGGGCGCCGTCGCGCCGGAAACCGCCGGCGCCTCCACGCGCGACGAGGGCGAAGCGGTGCGGGCGACCGTGCGCGACAAGTATGGCGCGGCCGCCCGTCGTGCCGCCGTAGGCGATGTCGCGACGTGTGGTTGCGGGACGTCGTGTTGCGGGGAGTCGGGTGAAGTGTGGGACCCGATCACCAGCGACCTTTACCAGGCGGGGGAGACCGACGGGATTCCCGCCGAGGCGCTGCTCGCGTCGTTAGGCTGCGGCAATCCCACCGCCCTCGCCGCCCTCGCCCCCGGCGAGACCGTCCTCGACCTCGGGTCGGGGGGCGGGATCGACGTCCTGCTTTCGGCGCGCCGCGTGGGGCCGACCGGCAAGGCCTATGGGCTCGACATGACCGACGAGATGCTCACCCTCGCCCGCGCCAACCGGGCGCGCGCCGGGGCGACCAACGTGGAGTTCCTCAAGGGCGAGATCGAGCACATTCCGCTCCCCGATGCCAGCGTGGATGTGATCATCTCCAACTGTGTGATCAACCTCTCGGCCGACAAGCCTCAGGTGCTGCGCGAGGCGTTCCGCGTCCTGCGGTCCGGGGGGCGCTTCGCGGTGTCCGACGTGGTGCTGCGCGGGGAACTCCCGCCGGAAGTGCAGGCGAGCGTCGCCCTGTTCACGGGGTGCGTGTCGGGGGCGCTGGAGGAGGCCCAGTACCGTCGCCTCCTGGCCGACGCCGGCTTCACCGCGATCGACATCGAGCCGACGCGCGTGTATAGCGCCGCCGACGCCACGGCGTTGATCGAGTCGGCGGGGCTCGACGCCGCCACCTTGCTTCCAGCGGTGGACGGGAAGGTGATGAGCGCGTTCGTCCGGGCGGCCAAGCCACGTTAGGTGCCGACATGCGAGTCCTGGTCCAACGCGTGTCGCAGGCCGAGGTGCGCATTCGGGAAGGCGACGGTTCGCGTCGCGTGTCGGGGCGCATCGGGCGCGGCTTCGTCCTCCTCGTCGGGTTGACGCACACCGACACCGAGGAACAGCTGCGCTGGATGGCCGAGAAGGTCGTCGGGCTCCGCGTCTTCACCGACGCCGAGGACAAGATGAATCTCGCGTTAGGCGAGGTGCAAGGGAGCCTGCTGGTGGTGTCGCAGTTCACGTTGTACGGCGACGCCTCCAAGGGGCGGCGCCCGTCGTTCATCGACGCGGCGCGCCCCGAGGTGGCGATCCCGCTCTACGAGCGCTTTCTTGCCCTCCTGCAGGCGACCGGTATACCGGTGGCGGCAGGGGAGTTCGGGGCGACGATGGAGGTCGACCTGGTGAACGACGGACCGGTGACGCTATGGCTGGAGAAGTGACCCCCCCTCGCGTCATCCTCGCGTCGCAGTCGCCGCGGCGGCGCGAGCTCCTCGCGCAGATCGGCATCGCGCACGAGGTGCGTCCGGCCGACATCGACGAGGCATACCTGCCGCACGAACTCCCGGGACCGCACGCCGAGCGCCTGGCGCGCGAGAAGGCGGGCAAGCTGGCGGCCGAGCATCCGGATGCGTTGGTGATCGGCGCCGACACGATCGTGGTGATCGACGGCGACGTCCTCGGGAAGCCGGCCAGCGCCGCCGACGCCGAGCGGATGCTGCTGCGGCTCAGCGGGCGCACGCACCTGGTGCACACGGCGGTGGCGGTGGCGCACGGCGCGCGTCTGGTCTCCGGCGTGGAAACGGTCGAGGTCACCTTTCGTGCGCTCACCGCCGAGCAGGCACGCGACTACATCGCCACCGGCGAGCCAATCGACAAGGCGGGAGCCTATGGCATCCAGGGGTTCGGCGCGGTGCTCGTCGAGCGCATTCATGGCGACTACTTCGCTGTGATGGGGCTCGCGCTGGGGCGCCTCGTCAACCTGCTGCACGAAGTTGGCGTCGCGTATCACTTCCGCGGGTTGCAGCTCAGGCGGTAGCGCCGGCGGCCGCGCACCCGGAACGCGTGGGGCCCGCTGGCGGATGAGCGGAAACGCGTGGGGGACCCGATGCACGCATCGGGTCCCCCGCGTTCACCTCGACATGCGCCCCCGGTTAGTTGCCGGGACCGCGCCGCTGCATCCGCGCGCGCATCTCTTCCAGGTTCTTGTCGTACGCCTTCTGCTGCTCGGCGGTGAGGATGGTGCGGACTTCTTCCTGCTGCCGGGTCATCAGTTCCCGGCGCTTGGCCATCGCCTCGTCGCTGGGGCGCTCGCCCGGCGTCATGGGCGGCATCTCCTTGGCGAACTTCTGCTGGATGGAGTCGAGCTTCGCTTTCTGTGCGTCATCGAGCGTGATGTCCTTGAGGAGCATCTCCATCATGCGGCCGCCCCCACGCATCCCGCCCTGCGGCGGCCCACCCGGCGGTGGTCCCCCCTGAGCACGAGCGGCGGGGGCGACGACGGCGAGCACAACGGCGGCAACGGCAAGGGAAATCCACGAACGTTTCACGTGTCCTCCACGGCGGGAAGTGGTGTCCGGCACCGCGCCCACACGGCAAGGCGGCGGCACGGGTTTGTACCCGCGCCCGTCCGGCGAGTGCCTTGAATCGGCACCGCGCCGAGAGCGCTGGCGAGGACGTTTGACGCGCGCCGGTGCCGCGACGTTAAGGCGTCCGCGGGATTCCCGAGGCGTCGGTGCGCTGCCAGTGCTCCACCTTCGTCAGCACGTCGTCGACGGTGATGAGCGGCATGCGTCCCGGGCGGTTCTCCATGCTGATGGGGTAGTCCTCGCCCGGGTTGCCGTAGGCGTCGATGAGGAGGTCGTGATAGGCGCGGTACGGTCCGGTGCGCTTGGGATTGGTGTATCCCATCAGGGAGATCACCGGGCGCTGCAACGCGGCGCTGATGTGGAGCGGCCCGGTGTCGGGGGCGAGGACGAGGGCCGATCCGTCGATGATCGCGACCAGCTTACGCAGCCCGCTCCCGAGCGCCGACATCGGGGGGTGGTGCGCGAAGGACATGATCGCCGCCTCGGCGGCGAGTTCGCGCGGCGACCGGCCGCCGACGAGGACCGGCTGGAGGCCGAAGTCGGCGTACAGCGTGTCGATCACCTGCGCCCATCGCTCGGGAAGCCAGTCCTTCTCGGGCTTGCTCGTCGCGACCACGATGGCGACGGTCGGGCGTTCGATCGGGGCGAAGAACGCGCGCTGCCACTCCCGCTCCTGTTCGGTGGGGCCGAGGTGCCATTCCACCGGCTCGTGCGGGATGCCTAACGCATCGAGGAACTCGAAGTACTGGTCCTGCACATGCTGCCCCACCGGGTGCGGGGGGATGCGGTGCGTGGTGAAGAGCCAGTTGAGGTCGCGGGCGCGCGCCTTGTCGAAGCCGAGCTTGACCGGCGCCTTGGTGAAGGAGGTGACGAGCCCCGCCTTGAAGTAGACCTGCAGGTTGAGCACGAGGTCGAACGGGCGCTGGGCAAGCTCGCGCTTGATGTCGGTGAAGGCACGGCGCCCCTTCGCGCGGTCGAAAATGACGATCTCGTCCACGTTCCGATGGCCGCGGACGAGCGTCGCCGGTCCCGGCTGCAGCACCCAGGTGATGCGGGCGTCATGCTGGCGACGCTTGATGGCGTTGATGACCGGGAGGACGTGCACGGCGTCGCCCACCGCGCTCATCATCACGATCCCGATGCGGTCGAGGCGGGCGTCGATCATGGCATGAACTCCTCCATTGCGAGGGCGCGGTGCGCCGCCTGCACGGCTTCGTCGCGCAGCAGGCGCTCGCGGAGGTCGCGCAGGTTGTCGTCGGTGAAGCCGCCGCCGTGGAGTCCCTTCCACTTGGCCACCGAGCGGACCAGCCGCTGGTAGTTGGCGTCGCGCAGGTTGGGGTCGCCCGGGGGAACAAAGCGCACCCGATCGATGTCCAGCACCGCCGGCTGCAATTCCCCGGCGTCGTCGGGCACGAGAAGGATGTTCTTGACGTTGAGGTCCGGGTGCCACGCGCCGGCCTGCGTGAGGGCGCCGAGGAGGGCGGCCACCGGGGACACGAGGCGATCGCGCTCCTGGTCGGTGGTCGCCGCGCGCAGCGCCGCCCCCAGGTCGTCGCCCGGGAGTTCGACGGTCATCACGTCGACGCGACGGAGCAGGGGGCCTGCCCTGTAGACCGCGTAGCCGGCCACGGGAGGGGTGGGGACGCCGGCACGCGCCAGCAGGATCGACGTCGCCAGCTCGATGGGGGCCCGCGTCGGCGGGAGGAAAAGATCGCGCAGGAGGGGGGCGAACACCCCCCCGTGGTGCGAATGGCGCACGACGACGCGCGGGGCGTCATCGCCGAGCGGCGCCGCGTAGGCGGGGAGACGGCCGTGCAGCTGGCGGTGTGCCGGGTGGGCCTCCGCCCACGCGTAGAGCGTCGCCCCCCCTGCGAGGGCGGCGCGCGTGGCATCGGCCAGCCGCTGGTGGACCACGACGTCGGCGTGCGGGAGGTCGAGCCGCACGTAGCCCTGCGGGACGGGACCGATCACCGGAGAGCCCGAAATACGAAGATCGGCACCGCCTTGCCCCGCAGCGACAGCGGGGCGCGCTCGGCCAACGCGTGCTCCCGCGTGAAGGCATCGCGCATCGACTGCGTGAGGAGGATCTCCCCTCCCTCGGCCCACGCACACAGGCGGCTTCCAGTGTTCACGGTATCGCCGATCACGGTGTACTCCAGGCGTCGCTCCGAGCCGAGGTAGCCGGCGAAGGCCTCGCCGTGGCTCAGTCCGATCCCCACCTGGATCTCGGCGCGCCCTTCGCTCCGCCACTGCGCATTGAGCTGGTCGACGGCCTGCATCATGTCCAGCGCCGCCTCCAGCGCGCGATCGGCGTCGTCGATGGCGCTGATCGGGGCCCCCCACTGCGCCATCACCGCGTCGCCGATGAACTTGTCGAGCGTCCCCCCGTGCCGGAACACGCACTCCACCATCTCCGAAAAGTACTCGGTGAGGAAGCGCGCCGTCTCGTCAGGTGCCATGCGCGCCGCGAGCTCGGTGAAGCCGCGGATATCGGAGAAGAGGACCGACACGGTCCGGCGTTCCCCACCCGAACCCAGCGCCCCAGGCGAGGCGGCAATGCGCGCCGCGAGGTGCGGGGCGAAGAAGCGCTCGAAGTTGTCGCGAATACGCGCCTCCTGCCGGATCCGTTCCGCTGCGCGAATGTTGTCCAGCGCTACGGCGCCGATCCCGGCGAAGGAGACCAGGAAGTCGAGATCCTCGTCGCTGACGCGCGAAGTCGGCGTCAGGCTGTCGACGTAGAGCACGCCGAGGACGCGCCCCTCGCTGGCGATGAGCGGGGCGCACGCCGCGTTGCGCGCCATCCCGGCGTTCGCCATGGGCCCGCTCGGCGTCGCCCGCGTGGCGTCGGCGAGGACGTCGGAGAGGACCGCCACCTTCTGTTCGATCACCGTCTGCGCCAGCGTCGGCGAGATCTCGCGCGGGGCGTCCTCCCCGTCACGGGTGCGGGCGATGCGGGGGACCAGCGTCCGTCCCTCGTCGAGAAGGAGGATGGAGACGTGGCCGACATCGAGGAGGCGGAAGGTGAACTGCACCATCTTGTCCAGCAACGACTCGACGTCGGCGGTGCGCGTGAGCGCCTTGGAGATCTCCAGCAGCAGCGTGAGCTTGAGTCGGTCGCGCTCAGCCGGCGTGACTGCCGGACGCCCTTCGGCGATGGCCTGTTGCACCCCGCTCGCCCGCAGGGCAAGCTCCAGCGCCTGGTCGGCGTCGGGGACGGGGACCTGTCGGATGATCGTCGTCCCGGCGCGCGCCGCGCGGCGCACGTGCTCGGCGCTGGCGTCGTCCACCAGCATCGGGCTGAGTTCGCGCACCTCGAACTGGACCTTCCCGAAGGTGATGTGGTCCCCACCGGCCAGGCGCGTCGCGCCAATGCGGGTCCCGCCGACGAAGGTCCCGTTGCTCGACCCGAGGTCACGCACGCTGATCCCGGTCGCATCGGCCGTCAGCTCGGCGTGGCGTCGCGAGATGGTGGGGTCGAGGACGGGGAGGTCGCAATTGAGCGCGCGCCCCAGGACCATTGGCATCCCGGGGCGGAGCTCGAACTGAATGTTCCCGTCGGTGGTGACCAGTCGGTACGCCATTGGCGAGGGAATATGCCGTGAGCGCTGCCCGCCGCCTAGCGTGACGATGAAGCCTTATCGCCGTGCGCTGCAGCCCTCGCCCGTCCGATGGCGGTGAGCATCGCGCGGGCCTTGTTCTCGGTCTCCTCCCATTCCCGGGCCGGAACCGAATCGGCGACGATCCCCGCCCCGGCCTGCACGCTGGCCACCCCGCCGGCCACGACGCAGGTGCGAATGGTGATGGCCAGGTCCATGCGGGTATCGCCGGCGGCGATGTAGCCGACGGCTCCGGCGTAGGGGCCGCGGCGCTCCGGTTCCAACTCGTCGATGATCTGCATGGCCCGCACCTTGGGGGCCCCGGTCATCGTCCCCGCAGGGAAGGTGGCGCGGAAGACGTCGAGCGCCGACAGCCCGTGGCGCAGGCGCCCCTGCACCTCGCTCACCAGGTGCAACACGTGCGAGTAGCGCTCCACCGTCATCAGCTCGGTGACCTGCACGCTCCCGTACTCGGCGATCCGTCCCACGTCGTTGCGCCCGAGGTCGACGAGCATCACATGCTCGGCACGCTCCTTCTCGTCCGCTGCGAGTTCCTCGGCCATGCGCGCGTCCTCGGCGGGGCTGAGACCGCGGGGGCGCGTCCCGGCGATCGGGCGCACCGTCACCGTGCCGTCGGCCACCCGCACCAGGAGCTCGGGCGACGAACCGACGAGTTCGACCCCATCCAGGACGAGGTGAAACATGTACGGGGACGGGTTCAGCACCCGCAGGGCGCGATAGAGCGTCGTCGTGTCGAAGTCGAGCGGGACTTCGATGCGACGCGCGAGGAGCGCCTGGAAGCAGTCGCCGGCAAGGATGTACTCGCGAATCCGCTCCACGTCGCGCTCGAATGCATCGCGTGTGTAGGTCGAGGTCCCCGCCGCACGCGGAGCGTCGCTGGGAAAGGTGACCGCGGACAGTGGCGACGGTTCGCGCAGCCGACGTTCGAGCTCATCCAGCTCCCCGAGCGCCTCGTCATAGCGCTCGCGCAGCGAGTGCCCTGGCCCCTCCCGTCCCTCGCCTCCCGTCTCCACGCCGACCACGAGCCGTGCCTGCCCCCGGAGGTTGTCGATGATCACCAGCGACCTCGTGAAGACGAAGCAGGCGTCGGGCGCCTGGATGCGCTTCGGCGGAGGAGACGGGAGATGCTCGATGGCCCGGACCACGTCGTACGAGAAGTATCCGACGGCGCCCCCCCAGAACTCGCCAAGCTCCGGGACGTGCGCGGTGCGCTCGTGGCGAAGGCGTTCCTGCAGGTCGCCGATGGGATCGTCCACCTCGATGGCGCCGTGCCACCCTGCCGCGGGCGTCCACCGTTCGACGGTGCGCCCGCTGAGCCGCCAGGCCGCGCGGGGTTCGGTTCCGATGAACGTGTAGCGCGACCAGGTCTCGCCCCCCGCCGGCGCCGACTCCAGCAGGAAGGCGAACGCCCCCCGGCGCAGCTTGGCGAACGCTGACACCGGGGTATCGGTATCCAGGAGCATGTCGCGCCACACCGGGACCAGGTCGCCGGCGGTCGCGCGTCGTTCGAACTCGGCAAAGCTCACGTCTCGACTCCGCTTGCTGGCGCCAACGGCGCCTGCTGATATTCGCCCATCATGTCACGCGTGCTCGCGAAAGCGCTGTTGGTGATTGCCCTCGCCGTCGCGGCTCGCCCCGCATCGGTGGGGGCCCAGCGCGCGTGGAACGACTCCGTGTCGCGCCAGCTGGTCCAGCGCGCAACCGAGCGTCGCGCGCGCCAGCTGGCCCATTCCGGGCTGACGGACTATCAGGCGCAGGCCCACGGTTACCTGACGTTCCTGGCCCAGCTTGGTGAGGGATTTCCCATCCCGCCCAAGGTGGTCAAGGGCGACGAATTGATGCTGGAAGTCTATTGGCGTGCGCCGAACTACAGCAAGCAATGGATCGTCGGGCGTCGCGACACGCTCCTCCTCCCGACCGATATCAACTACCACCGCGATCACCTCGGGATCGTCCAGAACAACTTTCCCGACATCATTCGCCTGGGTGATGGCGACGAGGTGCGCGACGTGGCGCACCCGCTCTCGGCGCGCGGGCTGGCGACGTACGACTATCAGCTGTCCGACTCGCTCCGCTTCGAGATCCCCGGGCGCGTCATCGACCTGTACGAGGTCAAGCTGCGCCCGAAAAACGACCGCGAGCCGGCCGCGGTGGGGGCGCTCTACATCGCCAAGGATGATG
>DAIESF010000123.1 GCA_027346425.1 Gemmatimonadota bacterium
CCTGCTCGGCGCCGTCATCGCAGGCGAACGGTCGTGGAAGCTGGTACGCGGCGCCGCCTTCGACCTCGGGATCTGCACCAACGCCGACGACGCGTGGCTCACGCTGCGCGGTGCCCGCACCGTGGACGTTCGCCTGCGCCAGCACGCGGAGAGCGCACTAACGGTGTCGCGATGGCTCGAGTCGCACTCGCGCGTGGGGCGGGTTTTGCACCCGGCGCTTCCGTCATTCCCGGGGCACGCCCTGTGGAAGCGCGACTTTCAGGGGAGCAACGGGCTCCTCTCCTTCGAGCTCCTCACGCCCTCCGGGACTCCGGCGACCCCCGACGACGCCGCGGCGGTGGCCAACGCCTTGGTGCGAAGCGGCGCCTTTTCGCTCGGTTATTCGTGGGGAGCATTCGAGTCGCTGGTAATGCCGGGCGTGCTCCCCAACGGCGGGACGCACCAACCCCGTCGCATACGCCCGTGGCAGGGGGGCGCCTTGATCCGGCTGCACATCGGGCTGGAGCCGCTGGAGCACCTCATGAAGGCGCTCGAAGGGGCGCTTCAGGGGGTGACGGTCACCTGATCCGCACCACGTCCGCGGACACGCGCTCGAAACGCCAGAACACGAGGGGATCGTGACCCGGGACCACGAGACGCGGCGACGACGCCAGGGTGACCATTCGGGCCTGGGCCGCCACGTTTGACGCGGCATCGAGCGTCTGCGCGATGGGGACGCGGCGCTCGAGGTTCTCGTAGAGGTACAGGTTGTCCGATGCGATCACCGCCGTCGCGCCGGCAAGGCGCACCGCGGCGTATTGCGACTGGAAGGTGTGCTTCCCGCCGGTGAAGACGGTGATGCCGGGGATGATTTCCTGCGCGTCGCCGTCCACCATCGCGAGCCGGCCTGACGAGCGAAGGGCATGGAGCATGGCGGCGTCGGTCGCGTCGATGGCCCGATTGCGCACCCCGCCTGCTGCATCGACGTGGTAGTCCACCTCGTCGCGCTGGATCCAGATGCGCGCGCTGGGGAACAGGTCGGCGCCGTCGACGTGGTCCCAATGGACATGGGTGATGATGACGTCGGTGACCGCCGACGGCTGCACCCCCGCCTGCTGCAACGCCGAGTCGGGACGCAGGTAGTGCGCGGGCTTCCATCGATCGATGAGGTCCGCCCGCTTGAACCCCGCGTCCACGAGGACCGTTCGCCCGTTGGGGCCGCGGAGGAGCCAGAACATCATCGCGATGTCCATCCGTCGCGTGGTATCGGCGCCGGCGACGAGCCCAGTGACGCGGAAGCCCGGGATCGTGGCGTAACGAATCGCGAACGCCTCCCACTCGGGCGCTGGTTGCGCGCCTAACGAGCCACGGGCGGCGACGGGCCCCACGACGAACGACAGGGCAAGCCACAGGATAAGCGACACGACGAGCGACGGGAGGGCGACGGCGCGATGCCGACGCCCTGACTGGGGGAGATTCGCCTTCATCTCACTCGTTTGCCGCCGCCTGCGCGGCGGCCAGCCGCGCGATGGGAACACGGAACGGCGAGCACGACACATAGTCCAGCCCCGCCGAGTGACAGAACGCCACCGACCGCGGCTCGCCACCATGCTCCCCGCAGATGCCGGTCTTGAGCGTGGGGCGCGTGGCGCGTCCGTCGCGGACCGCCATCTGGATCAGCTTCCCGACGCCCGTGACGTCGAGCACCTGGAAGGGGTCGTCCGGGAAGATTCCACGCTCGACGTATGCAGGGAGGAAGCGCCCCGCGTCGTCGCGACTCAGGCCGAGCGTGGTCTGCGTGAGATCGTTGGTCCCGAAGGAGAAGAACTCGGCGCTCACCGCGATCTCGCCCGCGGTCAGCGCGGCCCTCGGAAGCTCGATCATCGTCCCGATCTGGTAATTGATGTCCTCGCCCATGCCCAGCACGACCTGGCTGTGGCACTCCTCCAGGATGGCGCGCTGGTGCTCGAACTCCTTCCCGCTGGCGACGAGGGGGATCATGATCTCGACCTGCACGTCGATCCCACGGCGCTTGGCGCGCACGGCGGCCTCGAAGATCGCCCGCCCCTGCATCTCGGTGATCTCGGGGTAGGTGATCCCCAAGCGGCAACCGCGGTGTCCGAGCATCGGGTTCGTCTCGCGCAGCCCCTCCACGATTCGCATCAGTTCCTGGCGGGTGAGCTTGAGCTGTCGCGCGAGGAGCTTCGACTCTTCGCCGCCATGCGGGAGGAACTCGTGCAAGGGCGGGTCGAGGAGGCGGATGTTCACCGGGAAGCCGTTCATCGCTTCGAAGATCGCCTCGAAGTCGGCGCGCTGCATCGGGAGGAGCTTGGCCAACGCACGCCGGCGTCCCCCCTCGTCACGGGCGACGATCATTTCGCGCATGGCGTTGATGCGATCGCCCTCGAAGAACATGTGCTCGGTGCGACAGAGGCCGATCCCTTCCGCGCCGAAGCCGCGCGCGATGCGCGCGTCGCGCGGCGTGTCGGCGTTGGCGCGCACCCGCAGTCGTCGGCTCGCGTCGGCCCAGCCGAGCAGTCGCGAAAACGACTGGTAGAGCGGGGCGGCGGCCGCAGAGAGCTGTCCCCCTGTCACGCGCACGACTTCGGAGGGGATCGTGGGGAGGTCGCCAGGAAAGACGCGCCCCGTCCCGCCGTCGAGTGTGATCCAGTCGCCCTCGCTGATCACGGTTCCGTTCACCGTGAAGTGGCGATTGCGCACGTCGACCGTGATGTCCTTGCAGCCGACGACGGCACACTTGCCCATCCCGCGGGCGACGACGGCGGCGTGGCTCGTCATGCCGCCACGTGACGTGAGCACGGCGCGCGCCGCGACGATGCCGTGGAAGTCCTCGGGGGTCGTCTCGTCGCGCACCAGGATCACCGCCTGACCGGCGGCGGCGCGTTGCTCGGCGACGTCGGGGTCGAAGACCGCCATCCCCGCCGCGGCTCCCGGGGAGGCGGGGAGCCCGGTGGCGATCGGCTTGGCGTGCGCCGACGGGTCGATGATCGGATGCAGGAGTTGGTCGAGATGCGAGGCATTCACGCGGAGGATGGCCTCGCGCTCGGAGATCAATCCCTCGGCGACCATCTCGCCGGCGATACGGATGGCGGCAGCCGCCGTCCGCTTTCCCGTCCGGGTCTGCAGGAGGTAAAGCGTCCCGCGCTCGACCGTGAACTCGAGGTCCTGCATGTCGCGGAAGTGCCGCTCCAGCAGGTCCTGCACGCGCAACAGTTCGGCGTACGCGCCGGGGAGCCGTTGCGCCATCTCGTCGATGTGCAGCGGAGTGCGGATGCCGGCGACGACGTCTTCGCCCTGTGCGTTCACCAGGAACTCGCCGTAGAACGTCCGCTCACCGGTTGACGGATCTCGCTTGAACGCGACTCCCGTCCCCGAGTCCTCCCCCATGTTGCCGTAGACCATCGCCACGATGTTGACGGCGGTGCCCAGCGTCTCGGAGATGGCGTTCACCCGGCGATAGTCCACCGCCTTCTTGAGCGTCCACGACTTCCACACGGCCTCGATCGCGCCCCACAGCTGCTCCTGCACCTCCATGGGGAATTCGCGTCCGGTCGTGTTGCGGATCAGCGACTTGTACTCCTCCACGAGGTTGCGCAACGTGCTTTCGTCGAGCTCGGCATCGTTGTGGGCGCCGGTCATCAGGCGCTTGGCCATCAGGAGGTGCTCGAAGTCGTGGCTGGGGACGCCGAGCACGACGTCGCCATACATCTGGAGGAAGCGGCGGTAGGAATCGTAGGCAAAGCGCGCATTGCCACTTTGCTGAGCGAGCCCCTGCACGGTGCGATCGTTGAGGCCGAGGTTGAGGATCGTCTCCATCATTCCCGGCATCGACACCGGCCCGCCGGAGCGCACCGACACCAACAACGGATTGCGGGGATCCCCGAAGCCGCGGCCGGTGACCGCCTCGAGTCGGGCGACGTGCCCGGCCACCTCTTCCGCCAATCCCTCGGATCGTGTCCCCGTGGCGAGGAACTCCAGGCAGGTGCCGCAATCGATGGTGAAGCCCGGCGGGACGGGGACGCCGAGGTTGGTCATCTCGGCGAGGTTGGCGCCCTTCCCGCCGAGCACCGCCTTCATGTCGCGGGTGCCATCGGCCGAGCCGTTTCCGAAGAAGTAGACGTGACGTGAGGTGTGCGACATGCGGGGCGTCAGGGGAGAGTGCGGAGGCGCGGCGACGGGACTGACCGCCTAGACGGCGAGCGGTTCCCGCCTGCCGTAGCGAAGCTTCACTGGCTCGCTGGGCGCCGGTGTCGGGTACTCACCCGAAAAGCATGCGTGACAGAAGCCCGTGGGACCGCCAGGGACTGCATTCAGCATGCCGTCCCGCGACAGGTATCCCAGCGAGTTGACGCCGATGAGTGCCGCGATCTCGTCGATCGAGTGGTTGGCGGCGATCAGCTCCTCGCGGTTCGGCGTATCGATGCCGTAGTAGCACGGTCCGATGATCGGGGGCGAGGAGACGCGCATGTGGACCTCGCGCGCGCCGGCCGCGCGCACGAGGGCGACGAGCCCCTTCGTCGTGGTGCCGCGCACGATGGAGTCGTCCACCATCACCACGCTCTTGCCGGCGAGCACTTCACGGACCGGGTTGTACTTCACCTTCACCTTGGCGTCGCGCCCGGCCTGCGTAGGCTGGATGAAGGTCCGGCCCACGTAGTGGTTGCGGATCAGCGCCAGTTCGAGGGGGAGTCCCGATTGTTCGGCGAAGCCGAGGGCCGCGGCGTTGGACGAGTCGGGGACGGCGAAGACCAGGTCGGCCGAGGGGGCCGGTTGCTCCTTGGCCAGCTGGCGCCCGA
>DAIESF010000160.1 GCA_027346425.1 Gemmatimonadota bacterium
CCGGGCGACGGCGTAGGCGGGGTGGGAAGGTGAGGGGAGAAGGTTGGGGGTGGGGCGTGATGAGGGGGGCGCGGGGAGGGGTGAAGTAGCGGCGGAGGCGTGAGGGCGCGCACTCGCCGGAAGGTCGGACAGGAAGACTGCGTGGCGTGCCGGTGCCCACCCGTTGTCCGTGTGGGGCGGAGCGGTTGTGTGTGGGGGCGCGTGTTGTGCCGACGGGTCGGGTGCGGTGACGCGGGGCGGGGCGGGGGCGGGGTGGGGCGGAGGCAGACATGCCGGCACCGCGCACGTCATGCGTCTTTCCGTTCGCGCTCGTCAGGCGCTCGTCAGGCGCTCTCCAGCACCTCCTTCATGGCGTGCCACGCCAACGAGGCACACTTCACGCGCGTCGGAAAGCGTGCCACCCCCGAGAACACCTTCAGCTTGCCTAACGCCGCATCCTCGGCGGGATTGGCGTGCTGCCCGGTCACCATGGCGTGGAACTGCGTGAAGATCGCCTCCGCCTCGGCGCGCGTCTTCCCCTTCACCGCCTGCGTCATCATCGACGCCGACGCCTTGGAGATCGCGCACCCCGTCCCCACGAACGAGATGTCGGCCACCCGGTCGCCATCGAGCCGGAGCCACACCGTCACCTCGTCGCCGCACATCGGGTTGTGCCCTTCGGCATGTGCGCTCGGCGGGGGGAGTTCGCCCCAGTTCCGCGGGTTGCGGTTGTGCTCCAGGATCACGTCCTGGTACAGCTGGCCAAGGTCCATGGTCAGGCGAAGACGCGTCGCACGTGGTGGATCGCGCGCACCAGGGTGTCGACTTCGTCGTGGGTGTTGTAGAGGTAGAACGAGGCGCGCGCCGTGGAGGGAAGTCCGTAGCGGCGCATGAGCGGCTGCGCGCAGTGGTGCCCGGCGCGGATCGCGACCCCGAAGCCGTCAAGGATCGTCCCGATGTCGTGCGGATGGGCGCAGTCCATCACGAAACTCAGCACGCCCGCCTTGTGCGGCGCCGTCCCGACGAGCGTGAGCCCCGGAATGTCGCGCATCTGCTCCACAGCATAGGCGAGGAGGTCGTGCTCGTGGGCGGCGATCGCGTCGAGCCCCACCTCCTCCAGATACTCGAAGGCGTGGCGGTAGGCGACCACATCGCCGATGGCCGGCGTCCCCGCCTCGAACTTGGAGGGGAGCTTGGCGAAGGTGGTGCGCTCGAACGAGACGTGCTCGATCATGTCGCCGCCGCCCATGTACGGCGGCATCCGGTCGAGCCACGACTCCTTGCCATACAGGATCGACGCCCCCGTGGGCCCGAGCATCTTGTGCCCGGAGCAGACGAAGAAGTCGCAATCGATCGCCTGGAGGTCGACCGCCGTGTGCGGCGCCGACTGTGCCCCGTCGAGCAGCACGGCGGCGCCGGCCTCATGCGCGAGGCGGACGATCTCGGCCACCGGGTTCACCGTGCCTAACGCGTTGGACACGTGGGTCACCGCCACCAGCCGGGTGCGCTCGCTGAGCAGGGCGCGATACCCGTCCATGTCCAGCTCGCCCGCATCGGTGACCGGGATGACCTTGAGCACCGCCCCCGTCCGCTCACAGAGGAGCTGCCAGGGGACGATGTTGGAGTGGTGCTCCATGGTCGAGACGATGATCTCGTCTTCCGCCCTGACGAAGGCCTGGCCGAACGACGTGGCCACGAGGTTGATCCCCTCGGTGGCCCCGCGGGTGAAGATGATCTCGTGCGCGTGCCGCGCGTTGAAGAAGCGCCTCGCCGCCTCACGCGTCAGGTCGTACAGCTCCGTCGCCTTCTCGCTGAGGTAGTGCACCCCGCGATGGATGTTCCCGTTCTCCGCCTCGTAGTAGCGCGTGAGCGCGTCGATGACGCTGCGGGGCTTCTGCGACGTCGCCGCATTGTCGAGATACACCAGCGGCTTCCCCCGCACCTCGAGCGAGAGGATGGGAAAGTCCGCGCGAATCCGCTCGACGTCGAGACGGGCCGAGCGAGTGGAAGTATCAGTTGTTGATGTCTCGCGCACCGTCGCAGGCATGGCCCCCTCGTCTTCTCGTCTTCTGTAGTTCAGAGATACCGCTGCAGCGTCAACCGCTCGAGATCTTCCTTCAGCGGCTCCAACTCGATCGTCTCCAGCACTTCCGCCGCAAAGGCATAGGTGAGGAGCCGCCGCGTCGTGTCGGCGTTCACCCCGCGCGACTTCATGTAGAATGAGGCGACTTGGTCCAGCTTGCCGACCGTGGCGCCGTGCGTGCACTTCACGTCGTCGGCGAAGATCTCCAGCTGGGGCTTGGTGTCGATGCGCGCCTTGTCCGACAGGAGCAACGTCTTGTTCGTCTGCTTGCCGTCGGTCTTCTGGGCAATCGGACGCACATAGACCTTGCCGTTGAAGACGCCGTGCGACGTCCCGTCGAGGATCCCCTTGTACATCTCGCGCGAGTAGCAGTTGGGCTCGGCGTGCTCGATGCGCGTCTGGTTGTCGCACGTCTGGTCGCCGTCGAGCATGTACAGTCCGTTCAGCGTCGCCCCGCACCCCTCGCCCGAAAGCATCGTGTAGATGTTGCTGCGCGACATCGCCGCCCCGGTCGCGAAGGCGAACGACACGTAGTGCGAGTCGCGCCCTTGCGACGTCTCGATGTGCCCCACGTGGAACGCCTTCCGCCCCTCGCGCTGCAGCTTGTAGTGGTTGAGCGTGGCGCCGTCGGACAGGACACACTCGGTGACGGCGTTGGTCAGGTAGCGCGCGTCGCCGAGCGAGACGTACTGCTCGATGATCGTCGCCCGGGCGTTCGTCTCGAGCACCACGAGGTTGTGCGGATGCGACACGCCCCCCTCGGCCCCGGCATCGGAGACGAAGAGGAGGTGGATCGGTGTCGTGACGTCGGTGTTCTTCGCCACGTGCAGCACCGCGCCGTCGCGCATCATGGCGGTGTTGAGCGCGGTGAAGGCGAAGGCCTGCTCGTTGAACGAGGCGAGCTTCCCCAGGTGCCGCTCGAGAAGTGTCGGCTCCTCATGCAGCGCCGAGGCGAGCGAGAGGACGCGCACGCCGGCGGGGAGGGCGTCGACGCGGCTCAGCGCCGGCGCATACCGCCCGTTGACGAAGACCACCGTCGGCCACTCGGCGTGCCCCACGAGGAAGGGGACGAGGTCGGCCTGCGTGATCGTGCC
>DAIESF010000188.1 GCA_027346425.1 Gemmatimonadota bacterium
TCGACGTGGCGCTGGCGATGGTTCCGGCCATGGCGCGCCGGCACCTGCGGCGGGCACAGCGCGTGCGGCTGGCGGCGGGGTGTCCGCGGCAGTAGGGGCGACGAAACGGCGCCGCCCCCATGCAGGAGCGGCGCCGTTCCCCCTCATGCCTCCCGCGCGATCAGCGAATCGCCGGGAACGCCCCCTTCCACACCCGCGCGCTCGCCTTGAACCGCGCCTGCGCCCGCGCCGTGGTGCCTAACACACGCTTCAGCGTTTGCAGCTGGGCGGGGGTGATGCGCGGGGCACCGGCCACACGGGCCATCGTCCCGGCAGCCACCTTGCCATTCCGCACCAACCCGGACGCGACCCCCTGGCCGAAGTTCACGGTGGCCACCGCCTGCAGGTCGGTGTACGCCCCGGCATCGATCTCTTCGATCGTCGGGTCCTCGTCGTCCAGCCACGAACTCGCCATCGAGAGGCGCGGGAAGTCGGGCTTGAAGAGGAGGTCGAAGTCGGTGTTCTGCCCGAAGCGATAGGCCAGGTCATAGCGCGGCTTGAAGTCGTCCGGATCCTCCCAGAGGTTCGCGAAGATGCGGTACTGGCCGTTCTGCACGAAGCGGTTGGTGAGGTACCCCTCGAAGTTCACGTCGTCGGCCTCCGACGCGCTGGAGAAGGTCCCGTTCTGCGACACGCTCCCAAACGCGGGAATGTAGATGTTGCCATCGGGCTCGAGCACCCAGAGGTCCACGTCGGCCCCAGCCTCGATCGCCTCCTCATCCCAGATGAGGTACGACTCGAAGCGGTTGTTCCCCTGATCGGTGACCACGGTGGTTTCCTGCGTGTTGGTGTAGTCGGTCAGGAACGAAGTCCACGCCCCGCCGGCATACAGCGTCTGGTACGCGGCAAGCGAGCGCTGCCCCTGATCGGCGAAGACGTCGTTCTCCATCCCGCTGGGGAGGACGATGTGCAGCCCGGTGGCGCGGCGCACGTCGGAGGGGAGCTGGTTGCCGTTCCCGGTCCCGCGGCGCGCCTTGCTGTTGATGCGGAAGGCGGGCGACAGCGCCGCCGTGCGCAGCGTGGCGATCGACTGCCGCAGCGCCGCGCTCCCCTGCACGCGCGTGTCGAGCGAATCGAGGAAGCTCACGACGTCGGTCAGCTCGGGATACGCAAACTTCTGGCTGCTCATCGCCGCCTCGGCGATGGTCGGCTTCATCGTTCCCACGTTCTGGCGCAGCTGCGTGGCGAAGGCGCCGAGGGCCGTCTCGAAGCCGGTGAGCCCGCTGAGGTCATAGGCCGACTTGGTCGTCGACGCCTTGTTGCCCTGGTAGGCCGCGTCGAAGCGATCGACGAGGAGGCCCGCGACCGCGCGCCCATCCATCGCCGGATTCGCCTGGATGCCGTCGATGATCGACGTATAGGGATTCCCCTCACCGGGGACGACTTCCTCGGAGAAGACGGCGTACTTGGTGAGCCCGTTCAGCTTGACCAGCGTCTCATAGCCCGCCATGAGGCACATGTCGAAGTCGACGACGTCGAGCTGCCCGACGCCGGAGAGCCCGGTCTTGAGCTGCTCCAGCGACATCAGCTTGCTCCCCGCCGAGGTCTCGTCCTGCAGCAAGCCGACGTAGCCACCGCCGTGGTTCCAGAGGACGACCATGTATTTCCTGGCCGGGTACTTCTCCTTCCCCCACGTGATGAACGCTTGCAGCTGCGCGGGGTCGGTCATGTCGACGTTGCCGATGTCCTCGGCGGCGCCGTTGGGACCGTTGACCTCCGTCCCCTGCCCGGTGATGGCGTAGCGGAAGGTGTTGAAGTTGGGGCGATTGAAGCACGAAGCGCCGCACTTGTACTGCGCGAGCTGCGACGGCGAGAACTCGGCCTGCACCACCACCTGCACCTTGGGATCGACGCCGGCCGCCTCCATCTCATCGATGTCGAAGATCCCGTCGACCGCCAGGTTGTTGTCACCGGCGAGGTAGACCATCACCGTCCACTCGCGCGCCGGCTCCACGGGGGGCGGCGGGTCGTTGTTGCCGTTACCGGGTTGCGTGGGGGCACCCTCGTCGGTGCCGCAGGCCGCGAGGAGCATCAGGCTCGCGGCGGTCAGGAGGTTGCGCAGGGGTCGCATGGGCGGGCTCGCGTCTGTCTGTATATGGGTGAGGCCCGCAGCGCGCCGGTGGGCGTTAGGCACGCCACAGCGGGCGCCCTCGCGCGGGACGCATGCAATACACGCGCTCGCGCCCCATCCCCATAGGGTCGTTCGACCCATCCCGCGCATCCCAGCCCGCGGGGGGGGTCGATCGACTCACGACGCGGCTGCGCAGGACCGTTAGGCTCCGGGTGCGGCTCGTCGCCGCAACCTTCACCTGGAGTCACATCATGCCTGCCTCTCCTGCGACGGCTCCCGCCGTCCGCCGCGGGCGCATCACGCGCCGCGCGCTCGCCACCACGTCGATCCTCCTCGCCACAGTCCTCGGCGCCTGCGGCACCGAGGTCAACGCCGTCACCGACCCGACCGACAACGGAAACGGAGACGGCAACACCTCGGCCTTCCCCGCCGAGTTGGTCGGGACGTGGGTCTATGGCGTCATCTCCCCCACGAACTTTTACGACGCGTACACCGGCGCGTGGGTGAGCAACGCCTACGGGACCTCGGTCCTTTTCGAGTTCGGCGCCAACGGGACCTACATGCAGTCGATCCTCATCGCCACCTCGGCGTACTCCTACCGGTCGCAGGTGTTCGTCTACAACGAGGGGAAGGCGGTCGTCGACGGGAGCACCATCAAGGTCTATCCCACCAAGGGGACACTCCGCGCCCGCGACAACTGCGTCGCCGCCAATAGCTACGACCGCCCCGACAACATCGCCGCCAAGCAGGGGAGCGTGTACGGGTGGACCTTCAAGCTGCACGATGATGGCAAGACGTACCTCCTCATCGGCGTCAATGGCGACATGAGCAACCCGTCGTACTTCCGTCATTCGCAGTAAGGCGACCCGACGAGAAGGCAGAAAGGGCCGGTGCATCCAGGGATGCACCGGCCCTTTCGCTTGCCCCCATGTCTTACGGCAGCGGCTTTTGCGAGACGACGATGCTCGGCGTGGCGTTCACGATGGTCGCGCCGGTCGTGCTCCCGATCCCCAGCTGCCCGGTATCGTTGCGCCCCCAGCAGTACACGGTGAGACGGTCGGCCGAGATGGCGCAGCTGTGCGCCCCGCTCCCCGTGGCGATCCCGGCGGCGGCGACGTCCGCGGCCTTCAGGTTTCCGGTCACGCGCGTGGGGACGGTGGTCGTATTGGCCCCGGCGTGTCCTAACTCTCCGTTGCCGTTGCCCCCCCAGCAGTACGCGTAGCCGTCGGTCCCGACACCGCAGGCGTGATTGGCCCCGGCCGAGATCGATGCGAAGGTGAGGCCACCGGTCACGATCCCCGGCGACGAGCGGTCGCCCGCACCGCCGTTCCCGAGCTTGCCGAGCGTGTTGCTCCCCCAGCAGTACGCGGCCCCGGCAGGAGTGAGGGCGCAGGCGTACTGCATCCCGGCCGACGCCTTGGTGAAGGTCAGCCCGCCCACGACCCGTTGCGGCTGCGAGACGAAGACGTTGCCGTAGTTGATGGTGCCGCCGTCTCCGGCCTGGCCGATGCTGTTGGCCCCCCAGCACCACGCCTCACCATTGACCGTCACACCGCACGTGGCCGACGACCCGGCGGCGATGGTCGAGAAGGCGAGGTTTCCCGCGATGGCGACGGGCGTGCCGGCAACCGTGCTGTTCCCGGTCCCGAGCTGGCGCCAGTCGTTGTTCCCCCAGCAATACCCCTGGTTGGTCGTTGTCACGCCGCAGGCATGGTCACCACCGGCGCTGATGTCGCGAAAGGTGAGGTTGCCGGCCACCTTGAGCGGCGTGATGCTCATGCCGGCGTTGCTCCCGGCGCCGAGCGCTCCCCATCCGTTGTAGCCCCAGCACCAGGCGTCGCCCTGGGCAGTGAGGGCGCAGGTGGTACGACCATAGGTCGAGAGCCTGGTGAAGCGCAGGTTGCCGGGGACCCGCACCGGGACGTCCGAGTACGCATTGGCGCCTAACGTGGCGCTCCCGATGCGCCCTTCATTTCCATTGAGCCCCCAGCACCAGGCGATCCCGCCGCTGGCCAGATCGCAGGCGTGCATGGTGCCGGCGCTCAGCGAGCGGTACTTGATGACCACGACCCGCGTCGCCGTCCCGATCTTCCCCTCGCTGGTGGCGGTGATGGTGACCGTGCCGCGGTCGACCCCGGTGAGCACCCCGGTCGCCGAGTCGATGGTGGCGACCGCCGGGTTGGAGCTGCTCCAGCGCACGGTGCGCCCGGTGAGCGGCCGATTGGCCGAATCACGCAGCACCACCGGCATCGGCACCACATCATAGGCCTCGAGCGTGTCGAGGACCGGAGCGATGGTCACCGTGGCAACCGGGACCTGCGCCTTCGGGTTGACCGTCACCTGCAATGCGGCCTTCGCCTCGGTCACGCCGATCCCGCTCCCCTTCACCAACACGGCAAAGGCGCCGAGCGGCGCCTGGTCGGTCGTGGCGAGGGTGAGGACGCTCGCGGTTCCCGTGGCACCGAGCTGCGACGGAATGAACGACGCGGTGACCCCTGCGGGGAGCCCTTCGACCGTGAGGTCGACGATGCCGGCGTATTCGCCACCGCGCGTGACGTTGACGTTGGTGGTGAAGGTCTCGCCCTGCCGCACCGATGCGGTGTTGGCGGCGAGGGCGACGGCGATGGTCTGGTTGCCGGTGCCGATCGGTCCGTTGATCGGCGAATCGCCGCCGCAGGCGGCGAGCACGGTCAGGGCGACCGCGATCGACGCGCCCGCGGCGCGACGCGCCATCGTGGCGAACGAAGAGGAAGTGCGTGACATGTGGCCTCGTATGGATGCAGGCCCGGCACGCGGGCCCTTGGAGTGCCCGACCCCCGTGGCCAGGCGAGCGAAGGATCCACTCGTGCAGCTGCCGGCGCGTGGGTCGAATCACTTGGGTCGATCCACCCATGCCGCGCCACTAACCTCCCCGTAGTCTCATGGCGCACGCTCCATCAACGGCGCGAGGCGCTTCACCAACCACCCAGCTGAATCACTCCCATGTTCACTCGCAACGAATCCGTCTTCCGTCGCGTCGCCCGTTTCGCGATGGTCCTCGCCAGCCTCCCCGCCGCCGCCTGCTACCATCAGGTCGTGGAGACCGGCAAGACCGCGTCGCCGACCGTGATCGACAAGCCGTGGCAGATGGGCTTCGTCTACGGCCTCGTCCCGCCGCCGGCCATCAACACCGCCGCGCAGTGCCCGGGCGGCGTCGCCAAGGTCGAGACGCAGCACTCGTTCCTCAACGGCCTCGTCGCCTCGCTCACCTTCGGCATCATCACGC
Organism: Gemmatimonadota bacterium; assembly: GCA_027346425.1. GTDB lineage: Bacteria > Gemmatimonadota > Gemmatimonadetes > Gemmatimonadales > Gemmatimonadaceae > SCN-70-22. The sequence goes on from DAIESF010000188.1 coordinate 5,376, forward strand.
CGATGCAGGTCACCATCACCTGCGCCACCACGGGGCGCGCGTCGACCGACAACGCGCAGAAGGTGAACGCCGGCCGCACGCAGGAAGAGCAGGCTGCCGCGGTGAATGAAGCGGCCAAGCGCTCCAGCGAGTCGGGCCAGCCGGTCCTGGTGCAGTTCTAGTTCCGGTGGGATGGGAGCCCAGTCGGCTCCCATCTCCACTTTCTCCCGTGGCACCGTCGCCTTGACACTCCGCCCCGGCCATCACCGTATCACTCACGACACGACACTCGGGGACACCCATCATGCGTATCCACATCTGGACGCTGTTGGCGCTGGCGGCGGGTTCGCAGAGCGCGATGGCACAGAACGAGGCAGCGCTGCGCGCGGCCTTCGAAGGAAAGTCGGTCGCCGTCAAGGTCGACATGCCCGCCACCAGCAAGGGCATTGATGTCTTCCCGCAAGAGGCGATGCCCGTGAACTGGCGCAACGTCGCCAACCGGATGAAGGAGTTCGGCACCGCGCTCAAACCCGGGCAGCAGGTGATGATCACCAAGGTCGTCGTCAAGAAGGACTCGCACATCGAGTTCCAACTCGGCGGCGGCGGGTGGGGGACCTTCGGCGACTACATGAACTCCTCCTCCTCGGTCTCCGCCGAGTCGGAGGGCGAGAGCAAGGAAGAGCGCGACCTGAAGGCGCGCATCAAGCAGGCGCAGGGCCCTACCGAGCGAAAGCGTCTCGAGAAGGACCTGGCCAACCTGCGCGGCGAGCGTGAGCGCGAGAACTCGCGCGCCAAGGCCGAGGCGGCGCAGGCCAACGAGGCCCGCGAAGCCAACATGCGCGTGAAGCGCGCCGAGAGCGGGAGCCGCTTCAACATCCGCTACAAGAACGGAATCCCGCCGTACTCGCTCACCCCCGAAGGGGTGGCCGAGGCGCTCGCGCCCTACGCCGAGATCGCCGGGATGCCGGTCGCCGTCGCCCAACAAGGCGCCGCGCGCCCAGCGGCCGGGAACAGCTTCGCCCCCGCGAGCAATGGCGCCGCTCCGGCGGCCGCCGCTCCCGCCGCTCCCGCCGCTCCCGCCACCGGCGGACTCAATGCCCTCAAGAAGGGGCTTTCGGTGGCCGAGGTCGAGGCGCTCCTCGGCCCCGCCGCCACCGCCAACGAGGTGAAGGAGGGGTCGATGGCCGTGATGAAGCGGACGTACAAGGCAGACGGGAAAAAGGTCACCGCCTCGTTCGTGGGCGGGGTGCTCATCGACTACGCCATCACCCCGCAGTAGCGAATCGCGGCGCATGGGGAGCCGGCCGGTGCGTGAGCCGGTCGCGAGCCCCCGGCGCCGACAGCCAGCCGAGCGGAGAAGCGGTTAGTTTGTATCGATACCGGGTGGCCTCCCATTGGGA
>DAIESF010000189.1 GCA_027346425.1 Gemmatimonadota bacterium
CGAGTTCTCCAAGGCAGTCCAGGCGCTCAAGCCCGGCGAGATCGGCCCCCTCGTCCGCACCCAGTTCGGCTACCATATCGTCCGCCGCTCCACGTACGCCGAAGCCAAGGGGCCGTTCATTCAGCAGTTCGCCCAGCGCCAGCGCTTCGTCGCCGAGAGCACCTACATCACGGGGCTCGAGAACGAGGGGAAGATCCAGGTCAAGGAGACCGCCGCCAAGACGGTCAAGGCTGTCGCCGCCGACCCGAACGAGCACGCCGACGACAAGACCGTCGTCGCCACCTCGCGCCTGGGCAACTTCACCGCGGCGCAGGTCTCCCGCTGGATCACCGGTTTTCCCAATCCCGACCAGATCCGCGGACAGATCGCGCAGGCGCCCGATTCGCTCATGAAGACCTTCGTCCTCAACCTCATGCGCAACGAGCTCATCCTCGATGCCGCGGAGAAGGCCAAGGTCACAACCGACAGCGCCGAGACGGCGGAGATCCGCAACTCGTTCAAGTCGCTCATCGGCAACTCCTGGGCCGGGCTCGGCATCGGGCCGGCGGCGCTCGCTGACAGCGCCAAGTCGAGGGCGGAAAAGGAGCGCCTCGCCGCCTCGCGCGTCGACGCGTACCTCACCAAGCTCGTGAACGGCGAGGCGCAGTTCGTCGAGGTGCCGTCGCCGCTCGTCCAGGCGCTGCACAAGAAGTACGAGTGGAAGATCAACTCGGCCGCCCTCGACAAGGCCGTCGCCGACGCGCAGCCCATTCGCGCCAAGGCCGACTCGGCCCGCGCCGCGCAGACGCCGGCCTCCGCAGTCCCGGTGCCGGGCGCCGCCCCGACACCTCCGGCCGACTCGGGTGCCAAGAAGTAGTACGGTCCCGTCGTGACGGTTCTGGCGCGGGCGATCCTCCGGGGTCGCCCGCGTTGAACTTGTCTCCCCCTTTTCGTGTACCTTGAGCGCATGAGATTCCTTCTTCGGCTCGCGGTGGCGCTGGCCGCGATGCTCCCCGCTGCATTCCCGGCTGCGCTCCACGCGCAGAAGTCCGTCAACATCCCGGTCGACCGCATCGTCGGCGTGGTGGGGCAGCACGCCATCCTCTGGAGCGACGTGCTCGAGGAACTCTCCCAACGGCGCGCGCAGGGGCTGCAAGTCCCCGAAGACTCGGCGGCGCAGCTCGCCCTGGCCCGTTCGGTCATCGATGAGATGATCGACGTCGAGGTCATGGTGCAACGCGCCCAGCGCGACACCTCGATCACCGTCGCCGACGCCGACCTCGCGACGACCGTCGAGCAGCAGATGAAACGGCTTCGCGACCAGTTCAAGACCGACGTCGAACTCTCGCAGGCGCTCAAGGGCGGAGGATTCGGCTCGATCGAGGAATACCGGCGCTGGCTCACCGATCAGGCGCGCCGGCGCGCCCTGCAGGAACGCCTCGTTGCCAAGATGCGGCAGGATGGCAAGATGATCTCCGTCGCCGTGTCGGAAGACGAAATCACCGATTCGTTCAACCGCGAGCGCGAGAAGCTCCCCAAACGACCGGCAACCGTCACCTTCCGGCAGATCGTCGTCCCCACCGAGGCCTCGGTCGAAGCCAAGAAGGTCGCCTACGCGAAGGCGGAGTCGGTCTACAAGGACCTCACCACCGGCGGCGACTTCGAGAAGATCGCGAAGCGTGTCTCCGACGACTCGGGGTCGGCGGTGCAGGGGGGCGACCTCGGGTGGTCGCGCCGAGGACAAATGGTCCCCGCCTTCGACGAGATGATGTTCATGCTCCCTCCGGGGCAGATCTCGCCCATCGTCGAGACACAGTTCGGCTTCCACATCATCCGTGTCGATCGGGTGCAGCCCGCCGAGCGCAAGGCGCGCCACATCCTGATCAAGCCGAAATACGATTCGGCCGACGTCGCCCGTGCCCGCCTCCGGGCCGACTCGGTGCTCATGCTGTGGGAAAAGGGGACCCCGTTCGACACGCTCGTCGCGCACTATCATGATGTGGCGTCGGACGAAGCCAAGGGGGTGCTCGAGCCGTTCGAGCGGTCGCGACTCCCCGAGTCGTACCAGACGGCCTTCGCCGGTCACAAGAACGGCGACTTCATCTCCCCGTTCGAGGTCGAGGACAAGCAGCGCGGCGTCCCGAAATTCGTCATCGCGCAGCTGGTCAACGTGGTCGACGAGGGCGAGTACACCGTGCAGGACCTGCGCAATCAGATCCGCGACCAATTGTCGCAGGAAAAGTCGTATCGTCGTCTCCTCGATGGCCTGCGCAAGGAGACCTACGTCTCCGTCATGCTCGATGGCGAGGCGAAGAAGGCCGAGAGCCAGCCGCGCTGAGGTCGGCGCCCGACCGGGCGCCGGGGACACTCCATCCGCTCACCCGCCATGCCGCGCCCCATCGCCATCACGCTCGGTGATCCCCGCGGCATCGGGGTGGAGATCGTCGCCAAAGCGTTAGGCACTCCCGAGGTGGCGGCGTTGGGGCCGTTCGAGCTGGTCGGCCCCACCGGGGTCGGGCTCGAGGTCCAGCACTCGGTGGGAGCGTGGCACCCGGGTGACTCGCCAGCGGATGCCGGACGCCTCGCGGGGCTGGCGATCGAGCGCGCGGTGCTCCTGGCCATGGCCGGGCGCGTGAGCGGAATCGTGACCGCTCCCATCGACAAGGCGGCGCTCCTTGCCGGCGGCTACGATTTTCCGGGACACACCGAGATGCTCGCCGAGCTCACCGGTGCGCCGGTCGCGATGATGCTGGCGTCGGACAAGCTCCGCGTCGTCCTGGCCACGACGCACATCGCCCTCCGCGACGTCCCGGCCGCGGTCACCCGCGAGGCGATCCTGCAGGCCATCCGCGTCACGCGTGACGGGCTGTCGCGCTGGTTCGGCATCGCGCATCCGCGGATCGCGCTCTGTGCCCTCAATCCGCACGCCGGCGACGGCGGGCGGTTCGGCGACGAAGACGATGCACTCCTCGCGCCGGTGGCGCGCGAGGCCGGGGTGAGCGGCCCCTTCCCGGCCGACACTGTCTTTGTGCGCGCCATGCGTGGAGCCTTCGATGCCGTCATCGCCCCCTACCATGATGTTGGGATGACCGCCATCAAGGTGGCGTCGTTCGGGCACGCCGTGAACGTGACGCTTGGCCTCCCCTTTCCGCGCACGTCGCCAGACCACGGCACCGCGCTCGACATCGCGGGGAAGGGGATCGCCGACGCGGGGAGCATGATTGCCGCGATCCGCACCTGCGCCGACATCGTGGCTCGCGCCCAGGCGGCCGGCGCCCCGTGACCCCCCGCCCCGGCATCGCCACCCGACGATGCCGGCCGTTGCCTAACGATCTGCTGCCGGCGTCCTGGCCGCCTCGAGGACCATCGCCAGGCTCTTGATGCGGCGCCCGTCCATCTCCCTCACGGTGAAGCTGGCTCCCCCGGCCGAGACGCGGTCGCCGACGACCGGAAGCCGCCCCAGGGCGCCGAACACGTAGCCGCCGATGGTCGTATAGTCCTCCTCGGACACCGTCACGCCGTACTGCTCATTGACCTCGGCTACGTGGGTCTCGCCCGGGAGGAGCGTCTCGCCCGACGACGAGGTGGTGGCGCGCCGTTCGGGTTCGTCGTACTCGTCGAGGATCTCGCCGACGATCTCCTCCAGCAGGTCCTCCATCGTGACGATCCCCGCCGTCCCCCCGAACTCGTCGAGCACGACCGCCAGGTGCTCCTTGCGTCGCTTGAAGTCCGAGAGCACCTCTTCCACCTCGCGCGCCCCCGGGACCACGAGAACGTCGCGCACGATGTCGCGCAGGGAGAACAGGTCGGGGCCGCGCCGCAGCGCGCGCAGGAGGTCCTTGGCCAGCACGACTCCGATCACGTTGTCGAGCGACTCGTCGAAGACCGGGTAGCGCGAGAAGTTGCTCTCGTCCACCGTCGCCAGCGCCTCCTCCAGTGTCGCGTCGATGGGGAGCGCCACCACCTCCGTGCGCGGCGTCATCACCTCGCGCGCGTTCTTCTCGCTGAATTCGAACACCCCCTCCATCAGCGCCGCATCTTGCGTGTCGATCGCGCCCCCCTCCTCACTGTGCTCGATGAGCATGCGGAGCTCGTCGGGCGAGTGCACTGTCTCCTCGCGCACGTCGGCGCGCTGCCCGAAGAGGCGCAGGACCAGCTCGGCCGACTTGTTGAGGACGAAGGTGAAGGGGGAGGTGAGCCAGGCGAATGCGAGCAGGAGCGGTGCCAGGTAGCGGGCGAACTGCTCCGGGTGATTGAGTGCCGCGGCACGCGGCGCCAGTTCGCCGAAGACGACGTGCATGAACGTGGCGCACGTCAGCGCCACCGCGGCCCCGATGCTCACCCGCAGCGACGCCTCGATCGCCACCGGGAGTTGGGTGAACCAGTGCTCGAAGAAGGACCCCAGCGTCCCCTCGATGGCCCACCCCAGCCCTAGCGAGGCGAGGGTGATTCCCAACTGGCTCGCCGAGAGCACCCTCGCCAGATTGCTGGTGGCCGTCAGCGCGAACTGCGCGAGTCGGTCGCCGGAGCGCACCATCGCCTCGAGGCGCGTGCGGCGCGACCGGACCAAGGCGAACTCCACCGCGACAAAGAAGCCGTTGAGGAGGAGCAGGATGACGATGAGCAGGACGCGATTCGGCACCCCAGCAACTTACCCGGCCACCTGAGTCGACGTCCACAGACTTGATGAACCCGTCGTCCCGCTCGCAGGCGCATTCCCACCCGGCCGGGGTGGAGCACGACCACGCGCATGACCACGCGCATGACCACGACCGCGACCACGATCATGGCCATGGGGACGGCCATGACCACCCCCACCTGCGCCTGGACGCCGGCGCCGATCCGGGGTTGCAGCGCCGGCTGCGCTGGGCTCTCGTCCTCACCGCAACTTTCCTGGTCGCCGAGGTCGTCGGGGGCTTCCTCGCCAACTCGCTGGCACTGCTGGCCGATGCCGGTCACATGCTCACCGATGTGGCGGCGCTCGCCTTGTCGCTCTTCGTCGCCTGGTTCTCCCGCCAACCGGCGGCCCCCGAAAAGACCTATGGTTACCTGCGGTGGGAGATCCTCGCCGCCTTCCTGAACGGGGCGACCCTCCTGGTCGTCTCCGGCGTCATCCTGGTCGAGGCGTTCGGGCGCCTGCGCGCCCCGGAGCCGGTCGGGACCGGCATCATGCTGGCCGTCGCCATCGGCGGCCTCCTCGTGAACGCCGGCTGCGCCTGGATCCTCCATCCCCTGCACTCGCATTCGCTCAACGCGCGCGGCGCCTACCTGCACGTCCTGGGCGACCTCCTGGGGTCGCTGGGGACGGTGGCGGCGGGGGTAATCGTGCGCTACACCGGCTGGCAGGCCGCCGACCCCATCGCCTCCGTCCTCGTCACGCTCCTCATCGTGCGCTCGTCGTGGCACCTGGTGCGCGAAAGCGTGGATGTCCTCCTCGAGGCGACCCCGTCGCACATCTCGTTAGGTGCGGTGCGCGAGACGCTCGCCCGTGTCGATGGCGTGGCGGCGGTGCACGACCTGCACGTCTGGACCGTGACGTCGGGGATGGTCGCGATGAGCGCCCACGCCATCGTCCCCCGCGACGTGGACCATCAGCGTGTCCTGCGCGATTCCGTCACCGCCATGCGCGACTTCGGCATCCATCACTGCACGGTGCAGCTCGAGTGTGAGCCGATGTGCGACAACAGCCACCCGTAGTCGACGGCCCGGGGCGCTGCCCGCCCGTGACGTGAGGGGCATCACCGGCGGTGGGCCGGGGGTCGCGCCCCCCCACTGCCCCCGTCGCCGGGGCCCTCGGCGTGACGTAACCCGCACCCGGCGCGTCGTTTCCCTTGGACCGAGCCCTGTCTGAGTGAGCGACGATGTGGACCATGATCGATGACCTGCGAATCGAGAAGGCGCGCCTCCCCGTGGTGCTCGTCACCGTGGACGGTCAGCGCATCACCGGCGACCTCTTCGTGCAGGCGAGCGCGCGCAACAAGCTCGGGCATGAAACGGCGCACGAGGTGCTCAACGCCCCCGAACCGTTCTTCCCCATCGCGACCATGAAGGGGAGCACGCTGCTGCTGGCCAAGGAGCAGGTGCGCGAGCTGTTCGTCGCCCGGGAAGACGCCGACGACAGCGAGTGGGAGTTCGGCACCCCGGCCGAGGTCGACGTCGTGATGCAGGGGGGTGCGCGCCACATCGGGACGATCCTCGTCCAGCAGGTGACGGGGCGCCGCCGTGTCCTCGACTACCTGAACCGCCTCACCGAGCGGTTCGTCGCCCTGCACAAGGACGATGGCATCGCGCTCCTGAACCGTGCGCGCATCGCGCACGTCTGCCAGGGCACGTGATGTCCCAGATCACCCGACTCCTCGAAGTCCTCGCGAGCACCCGGTCCGACGCGCTCTCCCTCGTGGAGGGTGAGTCGATCACGCTCACGCGTGCCGACGGGATCCACACGATCACCAAGCAGCCGCTGTCGGCGGCGCACTGGCGCGCCCTCGTGGCCGAACTCGTTCCTGGCGAGGTGGTCGATGCCCTGGGCGAGGGCGAGGCGCAGGTGTTGGCCGCGACCGTGGGTGGCGGCGAGTACACCGTGCGGCTGTGGCGCCAGGACTCGTTAGGTCGGGCCGAGGTGCGCGGCGTCCCCGGTCGAACTGCCGTGGCCCCCGCAGGGCAGCCCCTTGGGGCGACGGCCGCGGTGGCCGTGGCGCCTGGGGAACCCTGGCGCGCCCCCGTCGATCGGGAGGCGCTGGCGGTGATGGACGACCTGCTGCGCGAGCAGATGACGCGCGGCGCCTCGGACCTGCACCTCCGAACGGGGGACTATCCCCTGATGCGGGTGAGCGGCGACATCGTCCGCCTCGACGCCCGTGCCCGCCTCGATGGCGCCGCGCTGGGGGCGATGCTGCACGCCATCATGCCCGAACGCAACCGTCGCGAGTATTTCGAGACCAACGACACCGACTTCGCCTACGAAATCCGCGATGTCGCGCGCTTCCGCGTCAACGCGTTCATGGAGCGGATGGGGCCGGCCGCCGTCTTCCGCGCGATTCCGTCGAAGATCGTCACCGCCGAGGAGCTGGGACTGAGCCCCGAGGTCCAGGCGCTCTGCCGCCTAACGAAGGGGCTGGTCCTCGTCACCGGCCCCACCGGGAGCGGCAAGTCCACGACGCTGTGCGCCCTCGTCGACCTGGTGAACCGGGTGCGGCAGGATCACATCGTGACCATCGAGGACCCCATCGAGTTCGTGCACCAGAGCAAGGGGTGCCTGGTGACGCAGCGTCAGGTGGGGATGCACACCAACTCGTTCAAGCATGCGTTGCGCGCGGCGCTGCGCGAGGATCCCGACGTGGTCCTCGTGGGCGAGCTGCGCGACCTCGAAACGGTGGGGATCGCGATCGAGACCGCCGAGACGGGGCACCTCGTCTTCGGGACGCTGCACACCACGACGGCGGCCAGCACGATCGATCGCATCATCGACCAGTTCCCCGCCGACCGGCAGGAGCAGATCCGGGTCATGCTCTCCGAGTCGCTCAAGGGCGTGATCGCGCAGACGCTCTGCCGCAAGGTCGGCGGCGGGCGGGTGGCGGCGATGGAAGTCCTCCTCGCCACCCCGGCCATCTCCAACCTCATCCGCGAGTCCAAGACGTTCCAGATCCCCAGTGTGATGCAGACGTCGCGGCGCCTGGGGATGATCGGCCTCAACGACGCGCTGGTCGAGCTGGTGGAGAAGGGGCAGGTGGAGCCGCAGGAGGCGTACCTGCGGGCGATCGACAAGGGGACTCTTGCCGCCAGCCTCAAGGTGCGCGGCTTCGACATGTCGTTCGCCGAGCCCGAGACGTCGCCTAACGCGACGCCGCAGCGGGGCGAGTCTTCGGGGTTGCAGGCCAAGACCCCTCCGCCGCGCGCGGGCTACGGCGTGCGGCGCTGATAGTCGCGCGCGGGCCACGGCGTGCGGCGCTGATCGCCGCGCGGGGACCGGACAAGCAATCGGCGCGAGGGATCCATCCCTCGCGCCGTTTTCGTTGGTGGTCGGATGGCGTCGCCGACGTGACGAGCAAGCGACGACGCGTGCTGCAACCGTGTGTTATGTCCTGGTGTCGCCGCTGGAGCCTGTCGATTGGTACTGGCTCTTCAACTCACCGCGGCAGCGCTCGTACTCGTCGCGCTCGCTGTAGCCGTAGCCTCCCAATACCTCCCCGCCGCGCATGTAGTCGTGGCCGTATCCACGGCCATGGGGGTACGAGTCCTTCGACGGCTCCTGCTGCTGGTGCATGGCACACCTCCGGCTTGGTCTGGACAAATACATGCTGTCACCACCCGTCAGGATAGGCAAGAGGGTTGAAGGCACCCCCCCTCTCCTGTGATACTTCAAGGCTATGGACATTCGCAACATCGCAATTATCGCGCACGTCGACCACGGGAAGACGACCCTCGTCGACAAGATGCTCCGGCAGGCTGGTGCCTTCCGCGAAAATCAGGTCGTCGCCGAACGCGTGATGGACTCGAACCCGCTGGAGCGGGAACGCGGCATCACGATCCTTGCCAAGAATACGGCGGTCACCTGGAAGGGGACGAAGATCAACATCGTCGATACCCCGGGGCACGCCGACTTCGGCGGCGAGGTGGAGCGAATCCTGCGCATG
>DAIESF010000190.1 GCA_027346425.1 Gemmatimonadota bacterium
GCGCGGGCGAGCGGCGCGGCATGCCGTGACGTGATGACCGGCAGTGTGGCGACACCATGGCGGTGTCGCCACGCGCGTTGACGTGGGAGGCGGTGGCGTCTACAATCATCGCCTTGGTGTGCGCGCTATGCCGGCCCTTGACATTAGTTTCGTTTCGCTACTTATTCGCGCGGACATGCGCGACCGGGCCCCCACCATTCCAACACCGCCTGCGCGCGCGCCGAGCCGTCGCTCGTCGCACAGCATCGACGTCATCCTGTTCACGCCGCGTGGCAAGCAGCTGGCGGTGCTCTGCGTGCGAGCGAATGACGTGCGAGCGCGCGAGCGGTGGCAACTCCCGACCGGGTTCGTACTGGGTGAGGAGACGCTCGAGGGGGCGGCGCGGCGACTTGCGCGCGCTTCGGCCGGTGTCGAGCCGAGCTGGATGGAACAGGTCGGCGCGTTCGCCGACAGCCGGCGCCACCCCGCGGAAGCGGAACTCTCGGTGGCATTCGTCGGGGTCGTCCCGGCCAGTGCGCTGGACCAGGCGAGTGCGGACGCCGCGTGGTTCAGCGTCAGTGAACCTCCCGCGATCCCGCCACGGCACCGCGCGATGCTCGATGCCGCGCTCGAGGCGCTGCGGACGCGCATGGACTACGCACCGATCGCTTTTCGGCTTCTTCCGCCGATGTTCACCCTGAGTGAGCTGCAGCAGATGTACGAGCTGCTCCTCGGACGACGGCTGCACAAGGCGTCGTTCCGCCGTGCGCTGCAGGCTGCCTTCCTGGTCGAGCCGACTGACGAATGGCGCAGCGAAGGACGCGGGCGTCCGGCGCAGTACTACCGCTTCGCTCCACGGAAGCGCCGCGCCGGGCGTCGCCCGGTGCGTTTCGACCTGCTCTAGCTCGCCGGGCGCGCCAACACTTCAGGTCGCCGTCGTGCGGGTGGCGGCGCGAATCGTGTACGCAACTTCCTGACATTCCCGTTACGGGAACCGCACTTGACCGTCATGGGTATTAGTTGCAAAGTGTCAATTACACACTGTGCGCGGGAGGTCGACCGTGCTCGCCTACCTCGAAGCCCTCTGTAGCGCGCTCAAGGCGCGGGATGCATTCGCCATTGGCGAACTCCTCCGCCACCCGCTGGCGTCGGCGCTGCCGGCGCAGGTCGTGGAGGAAGCCCGCCGCATCGCCGATCCGCAGGGATCGGAGCACCTCGCCCCGCTCCATGCGCTCCGCCTCTATCACCAGACGGCGCATCTGCTGGGAGCGTGCAACGACCCCGCGACCGGTCGTCGGTCGATCAACTCGCCGAGGATCCTCGGAGAGCACACTCGCCAGATGGAGCTGGAACTCCCGCTTCACGCCGCGGTCGCATAGCAGCGCGCCGGGTTCCTGACGAATCGCGGACAGCGGGCGATCGAGGGCGCGACGCTCCGCCCCGGGTCTCGTAGCATTGACACGGGCCCCTGCCACCGATGTGGCAGGGGCCCGTGTCCGTCGTGCTGGCAGAGCATGCACAGCGGGGGAGAGAGGAGTGCTTTAGAACTTCGCCTTCCCGTCTCCGCGGAGGCGCAGGAGCGCCTTGGCGATGGCGACGTTGTCCTGGGCGATGCGAAGGAGCTCGCCGAACACGCTCTGCGTGCTGCGTCCCTCGGCGCGCGCGATCACCGGTGGCTCGTGTCCGTCGCGACGCGTGGGGTCCGTACGCCGCTCCACCGTGATGTGCGCACGGTGGGTATCGGTGTGCTGATGGCTCTCTTCCTCGACGTGGACGAAGCCTCCGCCAGGGAGCTCTCGCTGATAGAGCACCTTGGGGTCGTTGGTCGGCATTGCGGCTCTCCTTCGCGCCCTTCCGCGGCTCGCGGGTGACTGGGGCTCCGCTGGAACTTGATGTCCTTTATGAGGGACGAGTAAAGCTGTCTCGGGTCACGTTGCCGACGCCGTGACTCGGGCCACACGCCCACCCCAAGCGCCCGGTCGGTTGCGCGTACCTGTCTCTGCCACGGCGCCGAAAGAACACGAGGCCCCGAGGCGACGTCGCGCCTCGGGGCCTCGTGGGGATTCGAGCGAGGATCAGGCCTTCATGACATCAGCGGCCTGCGGCCCCTTCTGCCCTTGGACGATCTCGAACTCGACCTTGTCTCCCTCCGCAAGGGACTTGAAGCCAGGCTGGTTGATCGCGCTGAAGTGTACGAACACATCAGGACCACCCTCGCGCGAAATGAAGCCGAAGCCCTTCGCGTCGTTGAACCACTTCACTGTGCCTTGAATGCGTGCCATGGATCCGTTCCTCTTCCCCTGCGGGGTGAAACTGTGGAGCTGATCGGCCGGACGAACGCACCCGCATTCGCGCCGCCGATCGGGATGCGGGAGCTGGCGCCGTGCCAAACCCTCCGCGAAAAAAACTCGCGCACTCGTGAACGACCGAGCGCGCGAGCACGAACGATCGAACTACCAACAAGAATCCCGACTAAGCTGCTCCCGCAATATAGCGGGCCGTTCGACCGCAAGCAGTGCACGTCAGCGTCACGTGCGACCGCGGCGGAGGTGGAAAGTGGTCGGGCGATCGCTCGATCGAGCCGCTGCACGACGGGCAGCTGAGGGGCTCGCCGGTACGGTCGCTCGCAATGAGATGCAGTGCCTGCGCCGGATTGTAGGTCGCCGGACGGGGCTTTCTCATGAGTCCTCCTGTGCTGGAACGATTCGCGCGCGGAACCGGGAAGACCGCGGCAATTCGGAAAGTAACCGTCAAGGGTCGCAAATCCAAAATAGACAGTCATTTGCGACGCCTCGACGGCATCAGGTCCGAACGGCTTTTCGAAAGTCATCCCGACTGACCGCCACACCCATTGTCCCAGCGCTCCCTCCGCCGCCACGCCACTCGGCTGTGGAACGGTCCCACGTAGAACGCGCGCGGCAGCGCCAATGTTGTACAGAGCAGGAGAAATTCAGTTCCCTAGAGAATCGAACACGTCTGGAACTGATGACCCCGGCAGGCGAGGGCGGCGGGTCGAAACCGCTAGTCCCAGGAGTGCGGGCGCCGCCAGATCCTCCGGCCCACGCGCCACGGGCGACGCTCGCTGACCTCACCGTCGCCGAAGTGCTCATCCTCGGTGAGCGACTCCTCCATGTCGTTCGCCTTGGCCGACGTCTCATCGGCCCAGTGGAGGAGTTCCGCCTCGACGGTCATTGGCTGGACTGGACTGCCGAACTCCAGCGAACCGTGGTGCGACAGGATGAGGTGATGGAGTTCAAGGCGTTGCGAGGCCGACAGTTCCGCCATCGGCACCGAGGCGAGACGCTCCTGCAGCATCATCGTGCCGAGCACGACATGTCCGATCAGCGACCCCGCTGGCGTATGCGCAAAGCCCGTCGGGGAGGTGCTGTATGCGCGGACCTTGCCGATGTCGTGGAGCAGTGCGCCAACCACGACAAGGTCGGCGTTCGCCTTCATGACACGCGCGGCACTTCTGGCGATGGACGCCACCTCGGTGACGTGCAGGAGGAGGCCGCCGATGGCAGCGTGATGCCCCGCCACCGAGGCCGGGGTGCGCTCGAACTCGACGCGGAATGCGTCGTCGCCGAAGAAGACGTCGACCGTGCGGCGGAGCGGGGGCGACTTGAGTTCGCCTCGGGTGCGATCGATCCAGTCCCACAACGGCTCGGTGGCGACCGCGATTCGCGGCAGGAAGAGCTCGTGGCGCACTGCGGCATCGGGGAGCACGCGGAGCGGGGCGGTCAGACGAATCTGCCGCTTGCCGTGAAATACGGCGACCTCGCCGATGGCTTGCACCACCTTCCCCCTCTCGGCACCGGCGGCCCAGTCCATCTGGCTGGACCAGATCGGTGCGGTGGGGAGGCGTCCCGAGGCATTGCCTAACGTGAGGAGGACGAAGGGATCACCGCTCGCCTGTTTCTTCTCCTCGCGCTCGAGCACCAGGAACTCATGCTGGACGCGGTCGCCCACGAGGGCGCGAGCGATGTCGAACGTGCCGGGAGCCATGCGGAAGTCGTCGGTGACGGTCAGCCGAGGAAGACGATGTCGCCGTCGGCGTCGAGGCCCATCTCCGTCTCGAGTCCGCAGACGCCGCAGATGCGTCGCACGACCCATACTGCCTGCAATTCGCGGAAATGCGCTTCGCTGGCCGGCTTGACCGAGACCTTCTTGAAGGTGTACTCGAGGCAGTGCCCGCACGCCTGAGCGCGGGCGATGACCTCGGCGCGTTCCCGGGAAATGGTCTGGTCCAAGGTCATCCTAGGTGTTGGACGAATCGAGCGGCCCGCTCCCGAGGGCCCGCTGCGCCCCACCGGATGGTGCCCCCGGCTTCCGGGCGGCGTCTGCTGCCTCGCCCCCGGACGTACGGAGCATCTCGCGCAGCCCGCCTAACGCGCCGAGCACGCCAGACGCTTCGGCGGGGAGGAAGATGGTGGACCCCTTACCCTGCGCGATGTGGGGGAGCGCCTCGAGGTACTTCTGCCCGAGCAGGTAGGTGGAGGCCTGCCCTTCGGGAAGTGACTCGGCGATGAGACGAATGGCTTCCGCCTCGGCATTGGCCATCGCGAGGCGGGCCTCGGCCTGACCCTGCGCACGGAGGACGGCGGCGTCTTTCTCACCCTGCGCGCGGAGCACCTGCGACTCGCGCACTCCTTCGGCCTCGAGGATGGCAGCGCGCTTGGTAGCTTCGGCGTTGGTCACGGCCGCGCGGCGCTCGCGCTCGGCGCGCATCTGCAGCTCCATCGACTGCTGGATGTCACGTGGCGGTTCGATGGACTGCAGCTCGACACGGGTCACGTCGACTCCCCAGCCGATGGAGGCGTCCTCGATGACTTCGCGCATGCGCTTGTTGATGACGTCGCGCGAGGTGAGCGTGGCGTCGAGTTCCATCTCGCCGACGATGTTGCGCAGCGTGGTGCGGGTGAGCGTTTCGAGTGCGTAGGGGAGGTTCTGGACGGAGTACGTGGCCTTTTGCGGGTCGGCAACCCGATAGTAGACGACGGCGTCGATGTCGATGGTGACGTTGTCCTTCGTGATCACCGGCTGCGACGGGAAGTTGAGGACCTGCTCGCGCAGATCGATGCGGGTGGTGGAACCGGACGTGATCTTCCTGATCCCACCCACGTCGCTCTCGAGGTAGCGGACGTCGAGCGCCTTGGGGCGTTCGACGATCGGGATGAGAATGTTGAAGCCGGAGCGCGCGACCCGATGAAAGCGGCCGAGTCGCTCGATGACCATGACTTCGGCCTGGCCGATGATCTTCACCGAGGACTTCAGGAGGACGTAGACGACGGCCGCGGCGATGATCAGGGGGATGAATTCCATGGCACGCTCCCGGGGGTTGGTAGGGCTGCGTGCATGTTATGGGGGGGCGGGTGGAGAGTCGAGGGGCGCGCCGCTCCCACCGCCGGCATCTCGCCACGCCCGCAACCGGTGGGACGGCTGGCGAGGACGCGATCGATGGCGTCGGCGAGGGTCGACGGGGGATGGTGAGCATGTGACAGCGGGCCCCCGTCGTTGGAGGCCCGCTGTGTCGGTCGTCGGCTCGACTACCGCCTGCTCGCCCTCGTTACTACCGCTTCCACTCCGCGATATAGAGGTTCGTGTCCGTCGGCTTGGTCGAGGTCCGATTGGATGCCCAGATGAGCTTCTTCCCGTCGGGGGAGAACATGGGGAAGCCATCGAAGACGGGCGAGAAGGTGACCTGCTCGACCTGGTCGTGCCCGGCCTTGGAGGCGCTGGCATCGACCAGGAAGAGGTCGAAGTTCCCGCTGCGCGGCGCGACGTGGTTGGAGGAAAAGATGATCTGCTTGCCGTCCGGGGTCCACGACGGGCCGAAGTTCGCCCCGCCTAACGCGGTGACTTGGCGCTGGTCGCTCCCGTCGGCGTTCATCACATAGAGCTCGACGCGGCTGGGGCGGATCATGTTGCGGCTGAGGAGGTCGCGATACTGCGCGAGTTGCGCCGAGTCGGCCGGGTGGTGCGCTCGGTACACGATCTTCTTCCCGTCGGGAGACCACCACGGGCCGCCGTCGTATCCCTTGGTGTTGGTGAGGCGCTTCACATCCGTCCCGTCGACGTTCATCGTGTAGATGTCCAGATCGCCGTCCTTCATCGACGTGAAGACAATCCGCTTCCCATCGGGTGAGAGGACCGCCTCGGCGGTATACACGTCGTAGTTGGTGAGGCGCCGCAGGTCGGTGCCGTCGCGATTGACCGTGTAGATGTCGTACGGGTCGAGTGGCCAGACGTACCCCGCCGACGGATCGGGCCTTGGGGGGCAGGCCGACTCGTGCGCGTGCGAGGAGCCGAAGAACAGCCGCTTGCCGTCCGGAAGGAACCAGCCGCAGGTGGTCTTTCCCATCCCATTGGAGACGCGCTTGAGCCCCGTACCGTCGATGCGCATGACGTACTGCTGGTCGCAGGCGCGCCCGTCGCGCGTGGACTGGAAGGTCAGCCACTGCCCGTCACCGGAGAAATAGGCTTCGGCGTTCTCGCCACCGAAGGTGATCTGCCGGACGCTGGTGAGGTGTCGCTCGCCGGGGGTGTCGGGGACGGCGACGGCGCGCGAGGGTTCGAGCGTCTCGCCGCCAGATGCGGCGCCACCACGGGCGCAAGCAATCGCCGCCACGAGTGTCGTGGCGGCGAAGAGTTGTTGGAGGGGTCTCATGCCGTGCGAATCTACTTCCGGGAGAATTGCGGAGCGAAGGCGAAGAGGTCCTTCTGGTGTTGCCCCTTCTTGAGGATCTCGAGCGCCTTCTGCAGCTGGATGTCGTCGTCGAGGGAGCGGCGACGCGCCGTCGAATCCCCGAACGCCAGGCGGGCGACGCGTTGTTCGAGCATGCGGTCGATCTGCGTGTGCGCGCCGTCGTACAGCTTCCGGTCGATGGTCACGCCCTTCTTGGTGAGCCGGTTGTACAGCTCCTCACGCCACTCGGGTGACACGACGAAGTTGGGGTTACCCTTGACCTTGTCCTTCAGCTCCATCGCGTAGTCGTAGGTCGCGACATAGATGTCCTGCGACTTGGCTGCGCTCGCCCGCAGGAAGGCCTGCTCGGCGGCAGTGAAGGTGTCTGGCTTCACGATCACATCAGGGGTGATGGCGCCCCCGCCGTACACCACGCGCCCCGCATCAGACTTGTAGACGGGTCGCGCCTTCCGGGCCGAGTCGCTCTCGAGCGAATCTGGGTGCACCTCGACGAACTGCCCATCGGGGAGGAGCTTGCGCTCCTTCTGGATGGTGCGCCCGCTCGGCGTGTACCACTTGCCCGTCGTGATCTTGAGGGCGTATCCGCCATCGAGGTTGAAGAGGGTCTGCACGAGCCCCTTCCCGAACGACGTCGTGCCGAGGATGAGTGCGCGATCGTGGTCCTGCAGCGCGCCGGCGACGATCTCCGACGCCGAGGCGGTGAACTGGTCGGTGAGGATGACGAGCGGGATGTCCGGGGCGATCGGCTTCTCGCGCGCGGTGTAGGTCTGGTTGTCCTGATTGCGCCCGCGGACCGAGGCCAGCTCCGCTCCCTGGGGGAGGAAGAGGTTGGAGATGGCGAGCGACTGGTCGAGGAAGCCGCCACCGTTGCCGCGCAGGTCGAGTACAAGCCCCTTGGCTCCTTCCTCATTGGCGAGGTGACGCACAGCGGCCGCGACCTCCTGCGTCGACGACTCGTTGAAGCCCTGCAGCGGGATGTAGCCCGACTTGTCGAACATGATGGCGTACGGCACCGCGGGGACGCGGATGACGGCGCGCGTGAAGGTCGACTTGATCGGCTCGTTCACGCTGGGGCGGGCGAAAGAAACCGTGACCTTGGACCCCGGGACGCCGCGTAACGAGTCGGCAACGCGAGCCGACGACCATCCGCGCGTGGAGAGTGTGTCGATGGCGATGATCATGTCGCCTTCACGCGCCCCTGCGCCTTCGGCTGGCGTGTGCGGGAAGACCTTGGAGACCACGACGCCCTTGCCGGGCTGTTCCTCGATCTGCATCCCGAGGCCACCGTATCGTCCGGCGGTGGTCGTATTGAACTGCGTGAGCTGCCGCGGCGAGAAGAGCTCCGAGTACGGATCCTGGAGCTGCGTCACGAGTCCGCGGGCTGCCTTCTCGTAGAGCATGGCGGCGTCGACCGAGTCGACGTAGCGACTCTCGACCAGGTCGAGCACCTGGCCGAAGAGGCGACCGCCGTCAAGCGCCGCGCGCTCCTGCACCACGAACGCTCCGGCGATGAGCGGGAGGGCGACGATGGCGGCGATAGCAGACTTTTTCATGAGTGGACGAGAAGACGAGAAGACGACGAGACGAGAGCGGACGCGCTCTCTATCTACCTGCTTACCTACCCCCGAAGTTCCGGGTTACCAGAACACGGACGGGGTTGAAGCTATACGCGTCACCCCGGCCGGGCGCTCGCCCGACATGAGGCGATGCTCAGGAGGGACGAGTGGCGAGGACGTAGTCGACGAACCACTGCTTGCGGATCTGGTGGACCTTGGCGTCACGGACGATGCCAGCGGTCTGGAGCATTTCGTGCGCGGGCTGCAGGACGCGCTGCAAGTGCGACGGGTACCGCTGCACGAGTGGGACCTGTTCTGCGAGCGCCTCGAGTTCGATTCGCCAGGTGACGGTATCGTCGGCTCTGGCGACCTCGAGCAGGCGATAGAGGCGGCGCGCCACTGGGGACGAGAGTCCCTGATAGAGCGTTGGGGAGAGCGTGGTCGTGTGGGCCTCGGCAATGTTGGCGCGGAGGAGCGGGGAGATGGTGACGCGGGCGTCGCCGGGCTCGGAGGCCGTGAATGTGGGGAACAGGGCGAGTTGCTCGCGGTCGGCTGTCCGGCGTCGGTCGATGGAGACGGCGGAGAGGACGGAGAAGCGTCCGTCGAGCGGCGCCCCCGTCGTCGCGCTCCAGTAGGCGCCGTTGGATTCGAGTGAGGTGCGCTCGAGCCGGGTCAGCGCCGCGCGCAATTGTTCGTAGGTGCGTCCGTCGGCACGCCTCCCAATAGAACGGAGAAAGGCGTGCAGCGTGAAGGAGATGGCCCCATCGGCGGGCATGCCGGCGTCCATGTATCGCCGGCAGATCTCGACGTATACGTCCTGGTCGAAGGTCCCGGGGAGGCGGTCGCCGGGGCTCGGGAGGACGCGCCAGCGTCCGCCGCCGGGCGGGGTGTAGAGGATGGTGGTCTCCTCCGCCGAGTCGGAGAGGCGAAAGAGGGGGAGTGCCTCGAGTGCGCGGTCGAGGAAGATGGCGCGGCCAGGGGGGCGTCGCGGGTGCGACGGTCTCGGATGGCGGTCGAAGGCGGGATCCCCTGGCACGGTGGTCCTAACGAGTCGCGGTGGTCAGCCGAGCTTGATGAGCTGGCCGGAAACCGGGCCGCTCGCTGGGGAGCAGAGGAAGGTGACCCACTCGGCCACCGTTTCGCGTTCCACGTAGGCCACGTCGC
>DAIESF010000224.1 GCA_027346425.1 Gemmatimonadota bacterium
TACCGCATGCGCCGGTTTGTCAGGCGCCATCGCACCCGGCTCGTGGCCGCAGTCCTCGTGGCCGGTGTGCTCGTGGGAGGGCTGATGCGCGAGCGGACCCTGCGCCGCCGCGCCGAAGCGGAGGCGCGAAAGGCGACCGCCGTCGAGGAGTACATGGTCTCCGTCTTCGACGTGTCCGACCCGTACGCAGTGGGCTCGGCGAGGAATGCCGATGTGACCGCACGCGCCCTGCTCGATCGCGGCGAGGCACGCATCACCCGCGACCTCGCTGGGCAGGGCGACGTGCAGGCTGCCCTCCGCGGCGCCTTGGCTCGCGTGTACGGCAACCTCGGCCTTGTCGATCGCGCCGCGGACCAGGCGCGGCTTGCCCTGGACCAGCAGCGCGCACGGCTGGGGCCGCGTCACCCCGACGTCGCCGTGGCTCTCGACCAACTCGGCGAAGTGCTCACCCAGCAGGAGCGCTACGATGAGGCGGAGCCGCTGCTGCGCGACGCACTGGCCCAGCAGCGCGAGTTCCTCGGGCCGGAGTCGCCGACGACCGTCACTACCCTGTCGCACCTTGGCGCGCTCCTCCAGGAACGGGGCGACATCGCTGACGCCGAGCCGATACTCCGCACCGTGCTCGCCGCACGACGGCGGGCGAGCGTCACGGTCCCCGACTCGATCGTTCTCACGACCGCGATCAACGACCTCGCGGTGCTCCTCTTCGTGCGTGGCACGTACGACGAGGCGGAACCGCTCGACCGGGAAGCGCTCGCACTGTCCACGCGGCTCCTCGGAGAGGATCACCCGATGACCGCGATGACGGCGCAGAACCTTGCCCAGGTTCAGCAGCTGCGCGGCCAGCTCGACGAGGCCGAGCAGTTGTATCGTCGCGCCCTCGCCGCCAAGCGGAGGGTCCTGGGAAACGCACATCCCAGCGTCACCATCAGCCTGAACAACCTGGGAGCCTTCCTCCAGCGCGATCGCGGCAAGCCGGAGGAAGCCGACACCCTCATTCGTGAGGCCATTGCGCTCGACCGGCGGATCTTCGGCGAGCGGCACGGTTATGTGGCGGCCGGGCTGAACAACCTCGCGAATGTGGAGCGCTCGCTGGGCCGCCCCGAGGAAGCGGCGCGACTTGGGCGCGAGGCGGTGGCGATTGCGAAGGAGGTGTACCCGGGGGCGAACAAGGAGACCGCCGTCTATCTCAACGGCGTCGGGACGGCACTCCTCGTCATGGGTGACCTGGCGGGATCGGCCGCGGCGTACCGCGAGGGCCTCGCGCAGTATCGCGAGACGCTGGGCGAGGGGCACCTGTTCACCCAGACGGTGGCCGTGAACCTGGCGCGCGTCCTGCTCGAGCAGGGCGACGTGGGTGGTGCCGCGCAGCTGTTCAGCGCCGCGCGGGCGACGCTGGATTCCGGCGTGGTCTCCAACCAGGCCTTGCGCCTGGCGGCGCTGGTGGGGATCGGCCAGGTGATGACCGCGCGTGGCGAGGGGGACGCGGCGGTGCCGATCCTCGAGCGGGCCACCGCGTCGATTCGCGCGGCGTCCGGCCCGGCGCACTGGCGGACCGCCGAGGCGGAGCTTGCGCTCGGGAAGGCCTGGATTGCAGCTGGCAGCCGGGGGCGCGCTGAACCGCTCCTGCGCGACGCCGTCAGCGTGCTCGAACCGCAGGCGCGCGCCCAGGGGCGGCTGCTCGCCGCCGCGCGCCGCGCCCTGGACGGGGTGCGGGGACGGGAGGCGCGCGCGAAGTAGGGACGCGCGCGAAGTCGGGACGCCGTCGCGTATCCGGTGTTTCCGGCGGGGCGATGGAGCCAGCGTGGCTCGAACCGGGGGCGAATCTCGCGAACAGTGGGGCCCGCCGCGGGCGCACGCCGCCGCCCGGCGCTTCACCCACTGCCCTGAGGCCTCATGCTGTTCCTCATCCCTCGACGCGTACCCTGCGGTGTTTGCCTGGTCCTCGCGATGGCGCTCGCCGCGTGCTCATCCGATGCGCCCACGAACATCGCGGCCGTCCAGCCTTCCATGGTGCAGCCCCCCGCCGTCGTGTCCCTGTCACCGGCGCGATTCGAGCGCTATCCGACGGTTGGCGAGGTGCGCCACGGATTCGTCCTCGACTCCAAGGGGGGGACGATGGGCGTGACCTATGAAGTGCACGATGGCTTGGCGATCTGGGAGGGCGACATCATCCTCGGGCGGGCGAGCGAGATTTCCCAGACCCCCGAAGGGGCGCGCCGCTTCATGGGGCTCGACGAACCCCGAGGGGCGGCGGCCAAGCCGGCCGGGATCAGCACCTTCTCCGGGATCGTCATCAACGGGGGCGGCTTCCGCTGGCCGGGCGGGGTCGTGCCGTATGTGGTGGATCCCACGCTCCCCGACCAGCAACGCATTCCCGACGCCATCACCCTGATCGAGGCCACCACCGGAGGCGTCACGCTCGTGCCTCGCACCACCGAGGCCGACTACATCAAGTTCACGCCGAGCATGGTCTGCAATTCCGCGGTCGGACGCCAAGGGGGCGAGCAGGGCATCAACCTGGCCCCCGGATGTCCCGCGGGGAGCGTTGCGCACGAGGTGCTTCACGCGCTCGGGATGTTTCACGAGCAGTCCCGCTGTGATCGCGACGGCTTCGTCCAGATCCTGACGGCCAACATCCAGAGCGGGCGAGAGTTCAACTTCGACAACAATTGCAGCTTGGGGACGGACCTGGGGAACTACAACTTCGGCTCGCTCATGCACTACGGGCTCTACGACTTCTCCAGC
Source organism: Gemmatimonadota bacterium (assembly GCA_027346425.1). Lineage (GTDB taxonomy): Bacteria > Gemmatimonadota > Gemmatimonadetes > Gemmatimonadales > Gemmatimonadaceae > SCN-70-22. Next base: position 2,749 of record DAIESF010000224.1, read on the forward strand.
AACGGCCTCCCGACGATGCAACTGCGCCCCGGCGTCACGTACTCGGGGACGATCGGGCAGCGCGACTCACTCGACATCTCCGACATCTTCACGGTGAACTGGCTCTACGGCTCGAACAACAAGCCCCCCGTGCCGATGATCACGCCGTGGCCCACGACCTACAACGAAGGCGACCTGGTCCCCATGGATGGCACGGGCTCGACCGACGCCGATGACAAGGTGCTCACCTACCGCTGGAACTTCGGCGACAATGTGTGCTTCGCACTCGTGGAGCCGCCGGAGTGCCGTCAGGCGCAAGGGCAGCATCGTTATGCGAACGACGGCGTGTACAAGGTCGGGCTCTTCGTGTACGACAACTACCAGGAAGAGGCCACCGAGGCCTTCGTGACGGTGAAGAACGTGAAACCGAACATCGCGTTCAGCGGGCCCGTCACGCTGAACGAGGGCGACCATTACTTCAACCGGCGCTTCTTCATCGACCCCGGGGCGGACTACTGGACGGCGACCGTGGATTACGGTGACGGCGGCGGCTCGCAGCCCCTCCCCGTCCCCGGCCAGATCTTCGACCTCGACCACACGTACGTGGACAACGGGACTTTTGCACTCACCGTCGCGGTCAAGGACGATGACGAGACGAGCACCGCCGTCGGTACCATGACCGTGAACAACGTCGTTCCGGCGGTGAATGCCGGCGCCGACCAGGTGCTCCAGTCCGGACAGCCGTTCACCCTCGCCGGGAGCTTCTCAGATGCCGGGGTGAAGGACAGCCCATGGAGCTGGAACATCGCGTGGAGTGTCGGCGCCCCCACGACGGGGACGACGAACGTGCAGGGAGCGATCGGCGCCAGCCGGTTGATGTGCGCGGCCGGGACGTACAACGTCGTCCTCTCCGTGACCGACAAGGACGGCGGCACGGGGAGCGATGCGGTGCAGGTGACCGTGGGCTACGTGACCGTCGGCCTCGACATCACGCCGGGGTCCACCCCCAACCCGGTCTCGCTCAACAAGCAGGGGGCCCTCCCCGTCGCCATCCTCAGCTCGGCAACGTTCGATGCCAGCACGCTCGATGTGTCGTCCATACGCCTGGGCGACGAGCAGGGGATCGACAAACCCGTCGCCCTCCAGAAGGGGCGCTACCAGACGCGGCTCGTGGACGTGAACGGCGACGGCCTGCTGGACAACGTCCTCTCGTTCAGCGTCCCGGCGCTCGTCGCCAACGGAGACATGCAGGCGACCTCCACGGCGCTCGTGATTCGCGGTTCCCAGGGCACGAGTGGCGGTTCGTGCGTGAACTTCCGCGGTAGCGACGCGATCGTCATCGTGCCCTGAGTGGCATCGTGCACCACGAGGGGCAAGGGCCGGGGCGACGAACACGCTCCGGCCCCTTGCCTCCCACCCTGACCTAATCAGCTCATGCATGTGGTGCGGTTCGTGCTCCTCATGGGCGCGTTGTTCAGCCCCGCGGCATGCCGCTCGTCACGCGCGAGCGCCGATGTGGTTGCCAAAAGCGGACCCGATGGGCGCGTACGCCTCACGATGGACGTGGCGCCCACACGAGTGGCCTGCAGGGGCCTCGTCCCCATGCAGTGTCTTCAGGTACGAATCCCGCCTGACACGAGCTGGCTTCGGTTCTACGATCCGATCGAGGGGTTCGAGTACCAGGAAGGGTACTGGTGGACCTTGGACGTCGAGCGGCGTCCCGTTCCACACCCGCCGGCCGATGGGTCCTCGTTCGCGTATCGTCTCGTGCGCGTGATTTCCCGGAAGCGCGGGTAAGGGCGCCGCTTCGATGGCCCGGCCATCGCTCCCCGCCGCCGTCCGTCACGACGTGGCCAGCGAGCGTCCGAGGAAGCGCGTTCCGGCAATCGGACTGGCGTTGTAGGCCGGGATATCCCGAAAGCCCAGCTGCTCGTACAGCCGCTGGGCGGCAGCCATCGACGGGAGCGTGTCCAGCACGATCTCCGCGTATCCCGCGCCCCGGGCTTCGGCGACGGTGCGCTCCACCAACTGCTTCCCGACGCCCAGCCCGCGTGCCTGCGCGCGCACGTACAGGCGCTTCATCTCGGCGCGTCCTGCGCCAGCGTCGCGCAGGGCGGCGCATCCGACGGGAGCGCCATCGTGCGTGGCGAGCAGGAGCCGGCCGTGCGGAGGTGCGTACGCTCCAGGGAGCGCGGCCAGCTCTCCCTCGAATCCCTGGAAGTCGAGGTCGACGCCGAGTTGCACCTGATACTCGCGCAACAGG
>DAIESF010000318.1 GCA_027346425.1 Gemmatimonadota bacterium
GAGCATGACGGTGGAGCTGTTGCGATGCGGCGCCACCGCCTGCCCAGGCGCGAGGCGAAAGACGAGGAGGCGAACGTCAGCGGAGTCGTGCAGCGTTGCCGTCGCCGCCTTTTCCGGGCGGGGCGAGACCGCGACACGGGCAGCGGCGCGCGGGTCGAGGGCGATCATTGGCCCCCTCCCGCCGCTCCTTCGAGCGCCGCCATCAGTTGGTCGAGGTCGATCCCGTCCTGCGACGCGGCATCCCGCACCGACTGCGCTCCCCCGCAGCAGGCATCGACCCCGAAGGCGTTGAAGACCGAAATCGTTGCTGGATACGCGAGCAGCACATCGTTGATGCTCAACGACGCATGGATACGTGGCGTGGTGGCGGCTCCAGCCGCCGGCGAGGCCGCGCTCGGCGCGCTGCGATCGCTCGTGAGGTGGCTCGACATCGTCACTTCCGTTGCACGAGGAGACCGGAATACGAAACGATACCGTCGCAAGTTATGGCACCGCACGCGGCGCGGCAGTGTGTACCCGACTTCGCACACCCGGTATCTTCCGGCGCGCCCCTGCAGGCGCACGTACCCATCCATCGCGAGGAGATCCGCATGATCGAGCAAGGGACCGTGGCCCTGGTGACCGGCGGAGGGCGCGGCATCGGGCGCGCCGCGGCCATCGCCCTCGCCCACGCGGGGATGCGCGTCGCCGCCTGCTCCCGCACGCCGGACGACGTCGAGGACGTCGCGAAGCTCATCCGGAAGTCGGGGGGCGACGCCATCGCCATCGAATGCGACGTGGCCGACCCGCAGCAGGTGGCCGACGCCTTCGCCACCGCCGAGGCGAAGCTCGGTCCCATCGACCTCCTGGTGAACAACGCCGGCGTGGGAACCGTGCGCCCCACCGAGGTTGCCGACTAAGACACGGCCGAGTGGGACCGGATCGTCAACGTGAACCTGCGCGGGGCCTTCCTGTGCTGCCGCGCCGCCGCATCGCGCATGCGCGAGCGTCGGCGCGGTACGATCATCAATATCGGCTCCATCTCCGGCTACGAGTCGGCGCCGCTGGTGTCGCCCTACGGGGTCAGCAAGTTCGGACTCGCCGGGCTCACCCAGGCGCTGCGCGCCGAGAACCACAAGTACGGCGTGCGCGTCTGCTCGGTGAGCCCGGGACCGACCGACACGACCATCTGGGACAAAAAGGAGACGCCGATCCCCGCCGAGGTGCGCGCGGTGATGATGCGCTCGGAAGAGGTGGCCGACGTGATCGTATTCCTCGCCTCGCTCCCGCCTAACGTGCGGATCGACGACATCGTGGTGCTCCCGAACCAGTTCCCGCTGAAACTCTGGGACTATCGGATGGAATAGGCGAACAGCGCGCGCACCTTCCGCTTGATGGGATCGTTCACCATGTGCGAGTTGGCCAGGATGATCATCGTGTAACCGCTGGTCCCGAACTGCTCCACGTCGGCGTCCACTCCCTCGAAGTCGCCGCCATTCCCCCAATACTGCGGGCCGTCGAAGAGGACGAAGCCGTAGCCGTAACGCGGCGACCCGAGCTCGGGCTTGGGCGAGCGCATCAGGTCGAGCGTGTCGCGCCCCGTGACGACCTCGATCACCTTGCCCAACACGAGGAAGCCGGTGTTGCTGTAGGCGAAGCGCGTCCCGGGCTCGAAGGCGAGCGAGTCCGGGCGCGCGAGGCGCATCACGTCGTCCACCGTGCGCCAGCGGGCGCGCGACGACTCCATGAAGGTCTGGTTGAAGTAGCTCCCGAGCCCCGACGTGTGCGACAGGAGGTGTTTGATCCTGACCTTTCGCGCCGACACGGAATCGGGGAAGTCGGGGATGAACGTCGACAGCGGGTCGTCCCAGGAGAGCTTCCCTTCCTCCACGAGCTGCCCGATGGCGATGGCGGTGAAGTTCTTGTTCGCCGAGCCGAGGTTGAAGTTGGTGTCGAGGCGGTTGGGCGTGTCGGTGTCGCGATTGGCGATCCCGAAAACTTCGTGGTAGAGCGGCTTCCCATCCTTGGCCACGAGGACGACGCCGGAGAAGTGCCCATCGGCCACCTGCTTGCGCAGGTAGCGTTGCAGCTCGCGGACACGGTCGGCGTCAGTCGCGAACGTCTCCGGGTGCAGCGCCCCTCCCGCACCGCCGCGCACGCCGAAGCGCGTGACGCGATATGGCGCCGCGGCCTCCACCACGACCGGGAAGGAGTCGACTTCTTCAGACAGGGGGTGGCGGTGGCCGCCACCGCGCGCGTCGCCCCGTCGGCGCGAATGCCGCGCAGCTCCACGCGGTGCCTGCCGGCGCTATAGCTGAGGAGGCGCCGCGCGTGCTCATCGGCAGGCGCAAAGCTTAACGCTTCGGGCCCCAGGTTCTCCGTGAGCCACGCCGCGAGCCGGGTGACATCGCGCGCGCCCACGAGCGACACCAACTCCCGCGCCCGCCGCTCGGCGGGCGTGGCCTCCTGGGCGTGTGCCGCGTTAGGTACGGCGAGTACTGTGAGCACTGCGAGTGAGGCGAGTGAGGCGCCTCGTACACGCGCGGCGGCGGCGGCCGTCGCCACGCGCCGAAGGCGCATGGATCGAGTTTATGGGAGGGTCCCCTTGTGTGCGGTGTTGGCCGGCGTCGCCGGCGTCAGGACGAGGTCGAACAGGTGGCGCGTGAAGCCGGGGAGCGAGTCGTACCGCTCCATTCCGCGGCTCACCCACTCCACCCACCCCTGCGTGGCGAGGTAGGCCGCCCGCCCCCGGCGCGCTGCCTCAGCCTCGTCGAAACCCGAGGCGCGAAGCTCGCCGGTGATGAAGTCGAGACGGCGCCGCTCAGTCGCCTCCACCCGACGGGCGACATCGATGTCGTGTCGCGCCCACGCGAGGATCTCCACGTCGGGCGGGTAGTCGCGTCGCTCGGCGACGAGTTCGAAGAAGCGGACCAGGCGGGCGCGCGGGGTGGAGGCGAGCGAGGCCTCGCTCACCAGCCAGACCGTCTCGTCCTCCCAGAGCGCGATCAGCCCCTCCAGCAGCGCCGCGCGATCACGGAAGTGCCAGTAGAATGACCCCTTGGTGACGCCAAGGCGGGCGGCGATAACCTCGACGCGGACGGCGGCCACGCCCCCCTCAGCGAGGGCGGCGATGGCGGCCTGGAGCCACTGGTCGCGGGAGACGACGGGCGGTTGAGGCACAGAAGCACCGGGGTGGCTGGCGGCGCGGGATGCGCCGACCCCGTTACATACGGTGCCGTATGGTCGTGAGTGTCAGCGAGGTTGGGCGCCAGCACCACGCTGCATGAGGTAGTACGGAGTTGGCGTGGCCACCAGCGAGAGCACAACCGCGATTGCGGTCGAGGAGTGCAACGGGGAGCGACAGGGCGAGCGTCCACTTGATGTCGGTCTGGTCGAGCTGGTATCCCGGGCCGAGGGTGAGGTCGGGATACTGGTTGCGAACCTCGAGCTGCAACGCGTCCTGCGCGGCGGCGTAGTCGGCCAGCGCGCCGCGGACGTCGGATCGGTTGATCAGCGCCTGGCGGCGAAGGGCGTCGCCTGGCGGTGCGACGGTGACCCGTTCCAGCGACTCGACGTCGAGGGCAGCGGCGTCGATGGTCGAGGAGGAGGCGACGCCGACCGCCTCGGCCAGCGCGCTTCGCGCCCGCGCGCACTGCTGCGCGGCATCGAGCGCGGCCAGCCGGCTGTCGGCCTGCGCGAGACGCGCCTGGGTGACGGCGAAGGACGAGACCTCGCCTAACGACCGCTGCGCCTCGAGGATGCGCACCATGGCCGCGTGCAGCGCCGCGCGCTGCGCGATGAGCGTGTCGGAGGCTCGCGCCACGTACAGGTCCAGATAGGCCTCGCGCACGCGCCGGCGCACCTGCCATGCCTCGGTGACGACGTTCAGGCGCGCCGACTCGGCGAGTGCCCGCGCCCGATCGAGGCGCGAGCGGCGCTTCCCGAACACGTCGAGCGGGATCGCGAGCGCCACCTGTGGAATCCACGGGGTCCCCTCGCTCCGTGGCGTCGTCGCGTTGTAGCCCTCGGAGGCAGTGAGCGAAGGATTGGGGCGGGCGCCGGCGGTGATGGCGGCGCCGAGAGCGGCGTCCCATTGCGCGCGCGCGACGTCGAGCGCTGGCGAGAAGTACAGCGCGGCGACCGTCAGGCGCCGCAAGTCCCAGGCGGCCGGCGGCCACGCTCCCTCCTCACCCCCCGCCCGCGCGAAGCGGGCGACGGCCGGATCGTCAAGGCGCCGGGCCTCGAGCGCGCCCAGCGTTGCCTCGGGCGAGAGGGGGACGGGCGTGTAGCGCACGCAACCTGCGACCAGCGAGAGCAGCAGCAGCGTCGGCGTGAGCGCTACCCAACTCGCACGGTACAGAGGCGGATCGCAATCAGCCCGCCGGCCCGACGTCGGTGCGGCGCGCAATCTCAATCTCGCGCCGGTCGAGGGACCTGCCAGTCACCGGTCACGTCGACCGTCCACCCCTCGTGCGCCCCCTCTGCGGGTGGCGCGTCGGGGCGATACAGGATGACGCGCGCCCGCTCGAGGGTGACCAGTCCTCCGCCGATCATCCGGTCGAGCTCTGGCAGGATCGCCTCGATGTGTTCCTCCGTCTCGATGCACTCGATCACGATCGGCAGGTCGCTCGACAGGCGAAACAGCTTGGCCTGATGAATAGTGGCATGCGCGCCAAAGCCGAGGATCCCGCGAAAGACCGTGGCCCCGGCGAAGTGGCGACGTCGGAGGAGTTCGACGATGGCATGGTACAGCGGCTGTCCGTGCCACCGGTCGCTCTCCCCGATGTGAATGCGCATGAGGACGCGCTCGCCCTTGAACCCCCTGAACGGCGCGTGCTCCGTCGGCTCATTGGGACGGGACATCGCTCACATCCTCCCCAGGCTCGGGTATGTTCGACGTGGCCGGCGCGCGATACAGCCTCACACGCGCGCGCTCCAGCGTAATGACGCCGCCCTTCATCATGCGGTCCAGCTCCGGAAGGACCGCGGCAATTCGTGATTCGGTGTCCACCGCCTCGACCACGACCGGCAGGCCGAAGGACGTGATCTCGTTCATTTCGCTGTGCAGCAGACGGTGCGCGCCGAAGCCCATGATACACGGGATCACCGTGGCCCCGGCGAAGCCGCGCGCACGCAGCCGTTCGACGATTGCCTGGAACAGGGCACGCCCCTCATGGCGATCGTCGACAGAGATCACGATACGCATGAGCGTCCGGTCGCCTTCGAGAACTCGGGGGGCGCCGCCGGGGACTACGGTTGCGGGCGTATCGACCATGAGGTCACCT